>CAZKEW010000034.1:0-3076 GCA_964551885.1 uncultured Eubacteriales bacterium | reverse complement strand
TCGCTGCGGTCGGGCGGGGACTAGCGCCATGCCACCCATTCTCATTCTGCATTAGCTATTATCACGGAAACGGTGATGCTTCCCCTCCGGTTAATCGAGAAAAAAAGACAGAGCCAAGAGAATAAGCAGGGACAACGTATAAACGGCGATCAGCGGGTTCCGCACGAGGCTTTCCGGTTCCTCCAGGACCTCTTTTTCTTGGACGGTTTTGCGGATGAAAAGGTAGAGATAAAAGAAAAGCAAAGGAGAGAAATAGATGAAGTAGCGGAGCTCAAAGGCAAGGACAAAGTAAAAGAAACTTATGAAGAAAATGACAGCGCTGGCGACCATTCCCAGAAGCAGTGAATTTTTGGAATATCTTTTATGGGACAGCCTGTAGTCGGCCGCTTTTTCTTTCAAGAGCCTGAACTCGGACAGCCTCTTGGCCTCCATCAAAAAATTTCCGAAGGACCACCAGCAGACGAGAAGGCTCACTGGAGGAAAAACATCCTGGGGAGAGAAGGCGTACCAGCCGATGAGAAAGCGGATGGGATTATTGGCAGATTCGGAGATGGCGTCCAAGAAGGGAATGTCCTTTGTCCTTATCGGTTTGAGGTTGTAGATAAACCCGGCCACAAGCAGGGAGAGTAAGGATAAAAAGAAAGGCCGAGAAAAGAAGATGAAGGCAAGGACGAAACTTGCTGCGGTGAGGGCGGCGCCCAAAAGAATGAAGGGCCCTTTTTTTATCTCGCCCTTGATGAGGGGGCGGTGGCGCTTCACCGGATGGTGGACATCATAAGGCGCATCGACGATTTCATTGATGATGTAATTGGCTGTAGAGATAGCCCAGGTCAGCAAAAAAGAGAGAAGCAAGCGGAAAAGGATGGCCGGAGCGTCAAAGGAGGAAAAAAAATCGCGGTAGAGGAAGAAAAAGGCGGCGCTGCCTATCAAAAAGGCGGCGCTGCGCGGCCATCTCTCCAGGCGCAGGGCACGGAGATAGACGTTCAACCTCTTCTTACCTTCCGGGCATAAATTTCAAACGAATCACCGAGGGCCAATTTTAGCGGAATTTTTTTCAAAAAAGAAGCTAAGAAGGGATTCTCGGAGAAAGATCGGAGGAAAGGCTTCCTTGAAATCAGGTAGTGAGCGCTGAAGGTCCAGGCATATCTTCTCTCGTGGAAAATGGAGAAGCCCGCCCTTCCGAGAAGGGCTGCCAAAGAAGACCGCGAGAAGAAAGACAAATGCGCGGGGCGGAGATGCCACCATTTTCGGCCGGCTATTTTTGCGGTCAGGCTGTGGATATCCGGAGTCACCAGAGCCAAAATGCCTGTTGGCTGGAGAATCTTGTGGGCCTTCTTCATCGCCTCGAAAGGCAAGGGCGTGTGCTCGATGAAGTCGATCATGGTAACGACACGGTAATGATTTTCCCTGAGCGGGGCCGTTTCAAAGTAGCCTTCCTTCAGACGGAGATGGTATTTCTCCTCCGCCACTTTCACGGCCCAAGAACTCGGTTCGACTCCATCAGGCTGCCAGCCGTGGCGCTGAGCGAGGTCGAGAAGAATACCGGTGGCCGCTCCCACGTCGAAGAGCGGTCCTTTCTCCGGCACAATCTTCTCGAGGAAAGAAAGAATCCTGAGGAAATTTTTCGAGCGGCCGGCCGCTTCTTCTTCATAAAGCGGGTCCTCAATCAAGCTGTAAAGCGAGAGAAGATAGTCCGGCGAAGGACAAGGGTTGGCGAAGATATGCCCGCAGTCCCGGCAGATACCGAGATCCCAGGTTTCGCCGTATTGACTGTCCGTGATTTTGATCTGGTCTTGAGTAAGACGGGCGGCGCTGAAAGTGCCCTTTTTGCAAGAGCGGAGAGCCGGGCTCGAGCAAGCCGGGCAGGCTGTCAATCTCACTAATCCGGGTTTCTCTTGTCTCATCTCAACGGTTGAGAAAATGCTTGAACCAGAAATCGACGTAGCGGCGGTTTGCGTTATCTCTTTTCTTGCCGCCGTATCCGTGCCTTTGGTTGGGATAGAGCACGAACTCAAAAATCTTGTCCTGGTCCATCAGGACATCGATGAGCTGAATGGTGTTCTGCATGTGGACATTATCATCCATGGCCCCGTGCTCGAGGACGAAGACGCCCTTTAGCTTTTTGGCATGGGTGAGGGCCGACCCGAACTCGTAGCCTTCTTTGTTCTCCTCAGGTTTGTCCATGTACCTTTCGGTGTAGACAGAGTCGTAGAGCTTCCAGTCGGTGACTGAATACCTGGCATAACCGTGAGTGAAATAATCAGCGCCGTAGGTGAGGGCCATGGAGGTCGTGTAGCCGCCGTAGCTCCCGCCCGATATTCCGATCTTGGCGCTGTCCACAAATGGCTTCTGACGAAGCCACTTGACCGCTTCTATGTAGTCGTGCATTTCCCACTTGCCCAGGTTCCGGTGCATGAGGGACATGCCTTTTTTCCCAAAATGGGCCGATCCCCGGTGATCGACGCTGAAGATGATAATCCCCTCTTGGGCAAGATAAAAGGAGGAAAGAGAAGAGAATAAGGCTCCCTCCTGGGCCTGATAAAGGGAGGAAAGCGAAGTAAATGAGTTGGTGACGTCGCTCGAGCCGGGGCCACCATAGATCGTGAACAACACCGGATATTTTTTATTCTGGTCAAAGTCCGGCGGAAGAATCCAAGAAGCGGGGAGCGTGTATCCGTCTTCCGTGGGGATCGTGAAGAGTTCTTTTTTTCCCAAGGTATGCTCTTGGAGCTTCGGTGTTTGGCTCTGGTCGATGTTTCTTATCCATGTTCCATCGCTGCGGTAGAGGTCTTGCTTGGAAGGCAAGTCAATGCTCGAGAACGTATCGAGGAAATAGCTCCCTCCTGGAGAGACCGAGGTCCGATGAGTTCCGGAATCCTTGGTCAATTGCTCGAGGTTTTTCCCGTCGAGCCTGACTCTGAAGAGATGAATATCTGTGGTCTTCTCTTTCCTGGCGCTGAAATAGACCCACTTGTTCTTTTCATCCACTAGGCTAATACCTGCCACCGTCCACTCGCCTTCAGTCAGCCGGCTCTTCAGCTTTCCCTTGAGGTCATAATAATAGAGGTGACTCCAG
>CAZKEW010000033.1:0-16359 GCA_964551885.1 uncultured Eubacteriales bacterium | reverse complement strand
GGAAAACGTTCACCCAAAAAGATAACCTCTATGTGTTTTTCCAGGTTTTGGGCTTGACCTCCGAGCTCCGCTCGCAGGGGAAAATTAAAATGACTGTTTATAAAAAAGATGCCGAATACCTTACTAAGACGAGAAGAATAGGTGAATATGGCTCCGGTCCTGATATCCTCGAAGAGTTCCCTTTGGCGCAATTCCCGCCCGATTACTATAAAATCAAGGTTTCTCTACTCGACGGGGCTGGGAAAGAGCTCCTTGCGGCGGATGAGGATTTTGAGGTGTCGACGGTGGCGAATTTGCCGAGGCCGCTCGTTATTTCTAAGGTCATGCCGGCCTCCCGCGCCGAGGAATATGACTATACGCTGGGAATCCAGATGCTCAACCTGGGAAGAAATAAGGACGCTTATAGTTTTCTCGAGAAGGCGTACACCAAGGATCCCGCTCAGCTGAAATATGCGCTCGGGTTGAGCCAGTGTCTTTTCGTCGGAGGTCAATACCAGAAGATCAAAGACATCCTCGCGCCTTTTAAAGGGGAGAAGGCAACCGACCTGGTCCTCTATTTTCTCGGGAAATCTGCCCATTCCCTGGGGCAGTATGATGTGGCGATCGCCGATTACAGAGATTATCTCACCCGTTTCGGGTTGAATCTGGAGATCCTAAACCTCCTGGGGACGGCCTACTACCAGCTGGGAAATAACGAGGAGGCGCTGGCCGCCTGGAAGAGATCTCTCGAGATCAACCCCAATCAGGAAGACATCAAAAAGCTGGTCGAATCTCTGCCAAAGAAATAAGATCAGAAATTGGGAATTGGATATTGTGTCGCCAATTATTTCTATTTCACGTGCTAATTTTTATATAATCTTGACAGCCCCTTTATATACTTGCCAGAAAATCCCAGGCTTTAAGCCTGGGGATGAATGGCACCCGGAGCGAAGCGAAGGCCAGTCATCTTCATGGCATGAAACCCCGGCCTTTAGGCCGGGGAGTTTTCATTCTTATCAGCCCTTCTGTCCATAAGCTACCTCTCCGTTGGTAGAATCTCTAAGGAGTTGGTCGTACTGGCTAAACGCGATTTCCTCGACATTAACTTCCTTTGGAGGGGCAATGTCGTTATTTGATTCAAGAAGCTCTTTTACAGCCTCAAAGGTTATAGCTTGTCCGCTTGCAAAAAGCGTGCATAACGCCTCATCCACTCCCGTTTCAGTCTCTTTGGCTGCCAGATACAAGATTTTGAGGTATTCCTTATTTGCCCGTGCTTGATTCTTCTCACTTAAATAATCGTAGGCCATCCGGAAGCGGGTGGTAGGAAAGAGGTCGTCTCTGTATCGATAGTTCTCAAACGCACCCGGCTTTCGCACCAGGCTGTCAATAATATGTCTGTACTGGATAAAATGGCGGCCTCTTCCTCACACCCGTGGTATACGCTCTATTCTCTTCTGGCCATACCAGACTTCTATTCTCCCACAGTTAAATATAATATCCAGACCTGGCTCTATAAGGTATTGTTGAATGAGAATTTTAGCGGTTTCTTGCGTTTCTCGCTCAGCAACGGGAGGAGGTGCGGGAGACAGTCTACAGGGATCGGGCTATATGGCTGCAATTCCCATCTTCCAGGATACTCGCTAAAATCCTTGGCCGAATCCTCCTCAACCCGCTTTCGCTGTGTCTTGGCCGCATCCAATTCCAGGGCTAACTTTTGCTGCGCTTCGTCGGTCAGCGTGAGCCGCAGTGTCTGATCCACCGCGCGCTCTCAAGCCGTCCTTGACATCCTTTTGAGTCATGATTTATACTTCCCCACGATGGTTGGATGGGCAAATCGACACAATGATGCACGTTCTGCCATCGCAGTCAAAAACGAAATTCTTATCCCTTATTGAGCCTTCTGGACAGGAACTTTCCGTACACAAAAAAAGGCAGGAGGAATAAAGTCGCTGCTGTTAAAAGAATCGTTACCAACATGCCGGTCTCCTTTTAATCTCGGCTTTTCCTGCTTCTCATTTTCCACACGCCCGGCATCTTACATTCAATAAATTGTGAATTCAAGATGCAGGAGGCCTTTCCTTTGGAGTGGGGGTTTAGAGATTGATGACTCCCGAGTAGACGTCGACTTCCTGGTTGACCTTGTCGATCGCCTGGATGATGATGAAATACTGGCCAGGTCTCAGCTGGTTGAGGTTCAAGGAAATATGGGTTTCTTTGTTAAAGATCGTCAGCGTTTTTCCCTCATCGAAAACCTGGTTGGAGTCTTTGTCAAAGAGGGAGATCCTCACCTCGGCTATCCCGGAGAGCTTCCCCTGCACCCGGGTCATTCCGTAATTGACGAGAGAAAATTTGATGGATTGCTTCCCGGATTGAAAATTGAGAATGGTGATGGGCGGAGCCTCTTTGAGAGCCACCTGCTTGAGATAAATAATATCCACGTCACTCTTTTTCACCTTGACTTCGACCTTCCTCTCCTTCACCTTTTCATCTTCTTTGGGAGAATAAGCCAGGAGGTAATAGTGGTCCTCGCTCTCGGTCGCCTCCTTCAGCGCTTCTGAAATATTGTTGGAGAAGGTGGAATACCCTCCTGTGGCCCGGCTGATTTTTTTAAAGCAGTCTTCGTAATCCTGAGCCACGTCGTCAAGCTCAAAATCCTGGGAGAGGAGAGTGCGGAAGGATTTCAAGGTGATCAGGTGAAAGGTGATGTTAGCCTTCATGAAGATATCCCGGAGGATTTCCGAAGGAACGATTCCCGAGACATCCATGTTCCTCTTGAGCTCCATTTGCTTGGCCTGGACCATGCGGGCCCGGACCTGGTCTCTGGGGTCGGTCTGGGCCTCGACCCAGTTGCTGATTTCTCGATCCAGGCTGCTGGCCTGTTTGAGCTTGGGGAACAGCTCTCGTTGCTGGAGGCAGATCGCCCATTTTTCAGCATCGATCTGCTGAATTCTTTTGGCGATTCCCCGGTAGAGCTCCACATCAGGAATAAGATAGTGTCTCTTGTATTCATCCCAGAACCTCAGGTAGTTATCAAAGAATCGAGTGACGGCCTGGTCTATGGGGGTCCTGTCCTGGTCAAGCCCGCGAAGGATGTTGAGAAGCCTGTCGGCTTCGATACTTAACTCCCGGAAGACTTTTAACGTGGCTTGGTTGGAAATGAGCTTAAGTCGTTTCAGGGACTCCTTGAGGGCGGAAACGACTTCGGAGACGCCTTTGCCTGTTTCGATATTCAGGATTCTGTCCTCGATCAGGACCACCAGTTGATCGCCGGGCCGAAAAATATTCTGGAAAAAAGAATCGATTCCTTCTCCGACGGCATCGCTGTAGTCAAAGATGTTGAAGATCAGTACGAAAAGCCTTTTGGCTGGCTGGACCGCCATTTCCTCAACGGCTGCCCGGGGAGCCGATATTTTTCGGGTCTTTGCCTCGAAAACCTTGATCTCCTGCCTGACCCCGTTTTCATATAATTCAAGATCATCCTTGGTCAGATCTTTCACGTTCTGGCCTTTGAACAGGACCCGGACCGGAACCTCGATCAGGGTCACCCTGACCTCTTCCTGTGGCCTCTCTTGGGCAAACACCACCTCAGAAAAAAAAGTCAAGAGGCCCGGCAAGAAGAGGGGAATCAAGATGGAGCAGAGAATGAATTTTCGATTCATAGTAGAATCCCCCTCAGAGTTCTTTCTCGATACGGGCGATCAACTCTTTAACCTCGCCTTGATCCGGGTTCAGCCGGAGCGACGCCTTCAGAACTTCCAGGGCTCTTTCCTTCTGCCGGGTCCTGTAGTAGCAGTTGCCCAGAGAATTCAAGAGCCTCGTGTCGCTGTCATAGATCTTGTTCCCTTCGAGAAGGCTCTCGATGGCTTTAGCGCATTCGCCTTTTCCTTCGAGAGCCTTTCCTTTGAGCAAGTAATAGTCGAATTGCAGTTTTTCCTCAACCCGGATCCTTTCGACAATCTCCAGCGCCCGGTCGAACTTTTTGACCCCGAGTAAAAAATGGGCATACTCGACAATGCCCTCTTTGTAGTCCGGGTTGAGGCTTATGGCCTTTTCAAAGAAAGCCTCAGCCTTCTGCGGTTCGCTTACTTTCATATACTGGTAAGCGACGGTGTAGACATACAGAAAATTATTGGACAGCGGGAAGGACTTGGCCAGAGTGACAGGATGAGGAACAGCCTCGGCGGGGGAGATGATGAAATTCGAGCTTTTTTTATTGAGGATATTTCCTTTCCCGTCCTTCAAAGAGAAATTGATCTCATAGTAGTCCGGTGGAAATTCAGAGACGGGAAAGGATTGGGTGAGAGCAAGCGTGGAGTGAAAGGGGAGACTGTCGAGCCGAAGGAAAAAAGATTTTTGAAAAGGGGTCTTTTCGTTGAGCCCCTTTACGTTGACGGCAACTTCGCCTTCTTTCCATAGCTCTTCTGAGACGTTGTACAGATTGAGGAGAAAAGCCAGATCATCCTTCACAGAAAAGGTGTTGCTGGGGTCGATGAACATCTGCTTGTTGGCGACTTTGAACGGGGAGTGGGAGCTCGTCGGGTAATCCTGAAGCTTGTATCCCAGGAGGGGAGCCTCCATCAAGACATCGTTCGATTCTCTCTGGATGACAATCGTCTTTTCATACAGGCTGAATTCCTTGCCCACAGAATTCTGGAGGAGGATGGTCAGCTCGTACTCTCCCTCCACGATGGGAAAGGAATCCTGGACGGAGATGCCGTTCCCGCGGATGTTTTCCACTCTGTCCGGCGGGAAATAGAATGGAAAATCTTTGGAATACTGGAAGACGATGTCCCGGCCTTTTCTCAGGCTGACATTCAGCATGAAATTGCAGAAATACTGATCCTTGGGCCGGTAATAATCGATGGACAGCCGCTTGGGCGCAATCGAAAAATGGAGAAAGTCGAGCCGCAGGACAGGCTCGTAGATCAGGGCTACGGCGGCGCTGCTCTCCACGTAATTGGTCAGATATTCCGTGCTGACAATTCCTTTAAAATGGAGGAAATGGGTGGCGTATGAGGCGCTGATATCTTTTCTGGGAGACTCGAAAATGTTGGCCAGGATGATGTTGTTCTGGGGCGAGGGCATGAAATTGTACGGATACTGTCCGGGAATCATCGAGATGGATACATTGGCCAGGGTCGGCGCCAGCTCCTTGATTTTTTCATAGATACTCTCGTAATCAGTCAGGTCGATGCCTTTGGTGTCGATAAGCAGGCTTATCGGACCGTCGGACACAGGGTTGTAGAGCTTGAATTCTCCTGATCCGCCGCGCTGATAGAAAACGATGGCAAAATAGGTCGGAAGATTCTTCTCCTTGTTTCCATAATAATACCAGACCTGGCAGGGATGGATGCCGGCCTGGCTGTCGAACCTCTCGATGCTGGCCGGAGGACCGAGGATGATGTGGATTCTCCCCATATCCGTCATCCATCCTTCCCGGGGCGTTCCCCTGCCGAGATACTTATTGGCGTAGAGGAAGCGTTTGACGTGCTCGTCTTTGAACTCGTTCTGGGGTGTTCCGGGCGTCGGATCCCGCTGCCTCCAGAAGGACTCGATGAAAATGTCCCTGTCCCTGTCGTTGGTGAGCTGGAGGAAAACCTCTCGCTCGACGGGGAGGATGATGTAGCTCGCCAGCTTGAGCCATTCCTGGTATCTTTCGGAGAGGTCTTTTTCTTTGAGAGCCTGTCCTGAAAAGAGAAACACGGAAAGGATGGAAAGAAACAAGGGAATAATTTTGCATCTTTTTCTCATGGCCTTATGTCCTGTTTTTTTATAGCTCCTTCCTGATCGCTGCGTTTTCAAAAGGCCAACATTCTATTCTAGGGAATTTTCTGCTGACACTGCTGGATCAGAGAATCCAGCTTTTGCTTTTCTTTCTGGGGAAGACGTGCGTAATATTCTCTTTTGTATCTGGTGAAATAGGAGAGGGCTTTTTCTTTCTCTCCTCTGGCGAAATGGGCGAGCCCCAGGTTGTAAACAGCAAAGCTGAGGTTTGGGTCGAGCGCGACAGCCTTCTCCCAGGCCTCGATGGCTGTATCCAGGTTTCCGGTCTGGGCACAGGCGCTACCCAGGCCGTTGTAGGCAGAAGCATAAGTCGGGTCGAGTGCAATAGCTTTCTGGAAATTCTCGATCGCCCGTTTTAAATCTTCGGAGGTTTTGTTTTTCATGGCCCGGCTGAGATACAGTGATCCAAGGTTGTTGATGACGATCGGGTAGTTTTCGTCCAGCTTAAGGGCCTGCTCGTAAGCCTTCTGGGCTTTTTCCAGGTCTCCCTTGCGCCAGTAGGCCACGCCCAGATAGTTCCAGAGTTCGGGGTCGTAATCGACAAGGGCAAGGCCCTCCTCGAGGATACCGATGGCAGCATCAAACTCGCCGACCTCGGTCAGGAAGATGCCGAAGGTGGTGATAATCTTGTAACTCTTGGGGTTGTGTTCCCGGCCCTGCCGGAGCACTTCCACGGCTTCTCTCAGTTTTCCCTGCTCTTTGTAGAGTGTGGCCAGGTAGGTGAAGGCGAGGTCGAAATCCTTCCGCTCGGCGACGATGCTTTTGAGCAGTTCCTCACCTTCTGGCATGTTTCCCTTGTGGTAGGCACCCATGGCCCTCTGCAGCTTCATCTGAAAGGGGAGAAGGACTTTCAGGTCGTCCTTTTCCGTAAAGTTCTCTTTTCTTGTCACCCGGGGGCCGGAGATGTATCCCAGAGTTTTTAGTTTCTCCAGCGCCTGGTGGTCGATTTTTTTCTGCTGCTCAGGGTTATCTGCCAGAGACTGCTCCTTGGCAAGCTTGGACAGGCGGTCGGTGTATTTCTTCATATCGGCCGAAGGAGCCAGGTTGACGAGCTCGTCAAAATCCCTGTCCAGATCATAGAGCTCTAAAATAGGCGAATCCAGGTATTTTTCTTTCTCCTCGATAAACCCTTTGAGAGGTGCCCATCCCCGGCTGTAATAGGGATAAAGCGACTCGAAATAGATCATCCTTTTGGGCAGACTCTTTCTTTCGATGGCTGGCACGAGGGAAAAGCCCTGGAGAAAGGAGGGCTTCTCGATGTCCAGGACATCGCACACCGTGGGAAAGATATCGATGTGGCAGACCTCCTGGTCTATCCGGCCCTGCTTCATGTGAGGATAGGAAACGATCAGAGGAACCCAGAGGGTGGCGTTGTAGGCGAAATAGCCGTGGGTGGTTTCTCCGTGCTGGCCGAGTGACTCACCGTGGTCGCCTGTAAAGATAATCAGGGTTTTATCGTAGAGGCCGTTCTGGTCGAGATAGTCGAACAGCTTCCCCAGGCTGAAATCCACGTAGGCGACCTCTCCGTTGTAGGGATGATCCTTGTATTTTGATATGAATGGCTCGGGCGGGTCGTAGCGCTGGTGGGGGTCAAAACAGTGGACCCACAAAAACCAGGGCTGACGCTGGTCCTTCAACCACTCCAGGGCCTGTTCCACGACGACTTCGGCCTTCCGTTCGACGTAGGTGAATTCTTGTTCGCTTCGTCCGCCGTAGTTGTCGTCATAGACATCGAAACCCTGGGTGAGGCCAAACCGGGAGTCGAGAGGGAACGCCCCGACAAAGGCGCCTGTGGCATAGCCTTGGGCCTTCAGGAGTTCGCTCAGGGTCAGGAATTCCTCCCTGACGATGAAATTCGAGTTGTCGTGGACACCGTGATAGAGGGGCGTGGTCCCCAGGAGGATGTTCGTATGGGAAGGAAGGGTTGTCGGCGTATGGGCAAAAGCCCTCAGGAATAATGCCCCCTTCTCGGCCAGACGGTCGATATTGGGGGTCTTGACGTATTCGGTGCTGTAGCAGCTCAGGCGGTCAGGCCTCAGGGTGTCGATGGTGATGAGGAGGACGTTAAGCCTATCCCTGCCGGCGCTTTTTTGCGGGAACATGGTTAAGAGGCTAAGAGTGGAGACGAGAATGCAAACAGGGACAGAATAATATTTTGCTTTTTCCATGAAAATGAACCACTCTCCCTATTTTTTCTTCAAGAACTCGAGGAAGCTCTTGACCTGGTTAGCCCTCTCGGAATCAGGGTCAATAGCGAGGTATCTCTCGAAAGCTGCGATGGCCTCCCGGCTCCTGCCCAGGGTCAGGTTGACCAGGCCGAGCTGGTAGACGGCGTCGGGAAAATCCGGTTTGAGCTCCACGGCTCTCTGATAGTACTTCAAGGCCTGCTCATGGTTAGACTGACTCACAAAATTGGTGCCCATGTTGAAGAGCACCATGGGATCGGTGATCTTTTCAAACTCGATTTTATTGTACCACTCCAGGGCCTTTTCTTTTTCTCCCCGGTTGGCATAGGTGTTTCCGATGAGGAGCATGGCCTCCTGGTTCTGGGGGTCCTTGTCCATGACCTTCATGTAATACTCTTCCGCCTCGATATATTTTTCCAGCTCAAAATAGCAGTTCCCGATATTCATATAGATGATGTAAACATCGGGGAATTTCTCGATGATTTTATTGTAGGCCTCGACCGCCTCTTTGTATTTCTTCTGGTCAAAGAGATTGTTGCCTTCCCGCAGCTCATCCTTGAGTTCATCGGTGATCACCAGGCCTTCGATCTTTTTCAGACGGATTTCGATGTCAGGATTCCTGTCGAATTCTTTTAGCTCGATGCTGATGCGCCTGGGCTCGTAGCCGGATTTTTCAAAATCGATGTTCCACAGCCCTCCCCGGATGTAAAGCGCCCTCCACTTGCCCTTCTCATCCGTTGTCGTCTCGAACCCGGACTGAGCTTTGACGGCATAGAGCTTGATTTTTACTCCCTCGATCGGGTTTCCCGCCTCGTCGGTGACATAGCCAAGGACCTTTCCTTGCCCCTTGTAGCCCTGGGCCGCCAGGAGCGATGTGAAGAGGAAGAGCAAAGCCGGAAATAATCCTATCCTTCTCATCCAGACCTCCGTTTTTATTCTATCATCCTGAAGTATAAAAAAGAAGTCTAAAAAAAAGCCCCTTCTGCCGGAGCGGAAGGGGCTTTGTGCTCGACTTGGACTTGTGTTTAGAAGTTGAACCGGACGCCGAACCTGAATACTCTCGGGTTGAGGATGCGGAGGTCTTGCCCGAAGTCAGAGGCAGTGATCCGTGTCTGTTTCTTCAGGGAGTGGGCCGAGTTGGAGGCGTTGAACGTATCCGCGGAAAGGATGACGTTAGCGGTTTCAGTGACCTTGAACACTTTCTCCAGCCGGAAACTGAGGAGCCAGAAAGCAGGCAATCTCTGGTCGCCGAATTTCCCGCCGCCGTCCGGGTTGCCGTACAGGTCGGCCCCGCCGATTCCGGGCCTGGTCACCCTCACCTGGGTGGGCATGATATACCCCTCCCGGGCCACAAACACCACGCTGGCGTTGATCCCGTAAGGCAACTGATAAAGTCCGGAGAGCTTGGCCTGCCACCTGGAGTTCACGTAGATACCGGTGAGTCCGGAGCCGCCGCTTCCAGGGGCGACAACTCCGCCGTCATAGTAGGGGACGTTTTGCGGGTCGACGTACTCCCCTTCATAGTGCGCCTTCCAGTCGGAATAGGTGAAGGAGGCGTCCATCATCCACTTGTTGGAGAGCCTCTTGGTGAAAACGATCTGGCCAGCGAGATACTGCGAGTAGCGCTTCTGGTAGTTTGTCCTGTATCTGTAAGGATAGTATTTTTTGCGGCCGTAGTAGTCATAGTCCACGATACTGTTGTGGCCGGCAAGGTAGTAGTTGCTCTGGTCCTCGATGGTCTGGCGGTCGGTGAGCATTCCCTTGGTCCACTCTTCGTGGTGCTGCTTCTTGTAGAAGAACTCCACGCGGGCGGCAAAGTCTGTGAAAAGCTCTTTCTCGTAAGAGACTGTTAGCTCATCCAGCAGGGGCGAGTTGAAGTCGGGGTCGAACTTGTTGCGTACAGTGACGCTGGATGGATCGCTGGGATTAAGGCCGCCGTACCAGAGCCAGTAGGAGGGATTGTTCGGGTCCTTCAGCGTTCCAGTACCCCAATCATAACCGAAGAGCTCATTTGAGGTTACCCGTCCGTCGCCGTTGAGGTCCTGCCAGAGAACGTCGATCTCGGTCCAGCCGATGGGATTGATGAAGCTGGCCAGGTTGAAGCCGGACTGGGAGCCGTAACGGGAGACGGAGAGCTTGATCACGTCTTTGCCGTTGCCGAAGATGTCGTAGACAAAGCTCAGCCGCGGGGAAATGGTGCTCCAGGTCACTCCGGGGTCGACCTTGTCCACCTTCATAGCCACCATGTACTGGGGCAGCCAGGGGGAAGCAGGCTGGTTGATGTCTTTAACCAGCGAAGCCTCGTGGTCGTACCGGACACCGAGGTTGATGGCCAGCTTGCCGATGGTGAAGGTATCCTGGATAAAGGCCGAATACCGGCTGAAGGAAAAATTGATCAGGTAGTCTCTGAGGAGCCAGGCCTCCCACCACTCTCCTGTGGGCAGCGTGGGATCGGGACCCATGTAGTTCAGGGTCAGGTTCCCTTCATAAAGGTCGAAGGTGGTGACCGTGGCGCTGACGTAGTCCACGCCGAACTTGAATTCGTGATCGCCGCCCAGCACATCTTCCAGGAAGTAGTTCCCGGTCAGGTTATAGTTGACCTGGTTTCTGTCGGTTCCGTAGTCGTCGATGTTACCGGAGGCATAGAACGCCGGGTAATAATATTTAGTTAGGTACTTCCCGGAGCCGTCAGCCGTCCTTTTTCCCTGGACAGGCTGCAGGTTGAAACCGCCGTTAATGAAAACGCCCTTGAGGTTGAGGTAGAGATTCCCTAATGTCTGATCCAATTCGCCCTTCCAGACATAGCCGGGCCCTGTCTGGTTCCAGACCGTTTCAGGTCCCTGTTCCGTAGCTCCCCATGCGGTCCGTCCCCATTTCAGCTTGTTGTCGTACTCGAGGAAGCCTTCCGCACGGGTAGTGGGCGTAATCTGGAAGTTGATTTTGGCGTACCCGGAGGCCAGCCAGGTCTTGTCCGATGTCCCGGCCAGGGTCAGGGAGTCGATGTCCTGGATTCCCCAGGCCAGGTAGAACCAGGCCTTGTCCCTGATGATGGGCCCGCCGAAGTTGGCGCCGTAGAGGTAGACCCTGTTGACGCCGGCGCCTTTGTAGCCGATATCTTCCAGTTTCTGGGGGATGTTTTCCGCCTGCCAGTTTTTATCCTCGGCGTCCAGGTAGAACATTCCAGAAAAAGCATTCCCGCCACGTTTTGAGACCAGGTTGATCTGGACACCACCTGTCTGGGCCTTGACGTCGTTGTTGCCGTAGTTGATCTGGAGCTCTTCGTAGCTGGCGATGTTCAGATAAGCCGGTGCTGCACCCAGCGCGGAGTTATCGGTGATGTTGGCACCGTCTACGTTCCAGGTCTGGTCGTTGCGGCCGCCGCCGTGGCCGTAATAGGCGGATTGCTGCCCGCCCTCGTTGCCGCCGATGTCCTCACGGTCGACGAGCATTCCGGGGACCAGGGACATGATGACCCACGGGTTGCGGGCCGTGGGCAGGCTCATGATCATGTCTTCGGTGATAGTGACGCCCACCTGGGTCTTTTTGGTATCGATGACAGGCGTCATGCCGACAACCGTCACCTCTTCCTCGAGTACGGCCTGCTCCATGGTGATGTTCAGGATGATGTCCCTTCCGAAGGAGACAACCAGCTTCTCCCGGGTAACAGTCTTAAACCCGAGAAGCTCAAACTTCAGCATGTAGTCGCCGGCGACAGGGAGGCTCATAAACCTGAAATTTCCCTTCTCGGAGCTGACCGTGGTCATGGCTGCGATTTTGGAGCCTGTCAGGGTCACGGTGATGCCGGGGAGGGCAGCTCCTTCTTTGTCAATGATCGTGCCCTTGATGCTGCCGAACTCCTGAGCCATGGAGAAAGCTCCGAGTAAGAGGATTGTGCAAATGAAAATTGAAAGTTTCTTCAAAATTTCCTCCTTTTTTGTAGAGATTTAATCATTCCCCTGAGTGAAATAACTTCACTCACCCTATGGCCTTAATAAAATCACTTATCCTGATTTTCACCTCCTTTTTAATTTGGACAGCTTCACCCAGATAATATTGCAAATTTCATGCCATATATCATCCGACAGGGAAAATAATGTTATCTTATATTTATCAATGATATATGCTGCCAATGGAAATTTCCAATAAAATTTTTTACCTCCAAAATTTCAAATTTTTGGATTTAATTCAAATTTTTGGATTTTTCAGACCCCTTTTGATTTTATATGCTCTAGAGGTTTTGAATGCCTCTCTCCGTTTGAATCCCTCCTAAAAAGAGATTTAAGAGCTAATTGCAGAAATCGAGAAAAACCTTTAAATAAGAAATTTGATGACAACAAACCCGCTTGCGCCAAATTCAGCGTTTTAGATATTCAAGTTAATTTCCGGGATAGAATAGAAAAAAAAGTGTCAAGTTCACGAATTTTGCTTGCATTTTTCGATCAGGGCATCGAGTTTTTCTCTATTGGCAGGAGTAAGTAGATGATAGTATTTTTCTTTGAATTTGTTGAAATAATCGAGGGCTTTCTCTTTATCTCCTTTAGACAAATAGGCCAGACCTAAATTAAAGAGCGCATCGTTATCATCGGGCTTGAATTCCAGCGCTTTTTCCCACGACTGAATTGCCCCGTTGAGATTGCCGCAATGCCGGTAGGCAGTTCCTAAACCGCTGTAGGCGGAAACAAAATCCGGCTCGAGTTCTATAGCTTTATTAAAGTTTTGAATGGACTCCTGGCACTTTTTTGGATCTTTTGTCTTCAAAAAGACGGAGATATACATATTACCAAGATTTTTATAAACAACAGCATATTCCTTATCTAAGGAAAGCGACTTTTCGTAGGCGGCTAATGCCTTCTCGAAATCCTCTTTGCCTGCGTAAGCAAACCCTAAGTAGTTCCAAATTTCTGGATCATATTCCATTGGCCGCAAAGTCTGTTTGTTTAGGATTTCGATGGCTTTATCATACCGGCCAGCTTCATTGAGATATTTGGCATAAGTGAGTATGATTCCATAGTTTGAGGGAAGATTTTCCAAGCCCAGCCTTAGGATCTCGAGGGCATCTTCTAGCCGGCCTTCTTCTTTATACAAGGCAGCAAGGTTTGTATAGGCAATATCAATGTTCTTTCTCTCGGTGAGGACCTCTTTTAAGAGCTCGATTCCCTCATTTGTTTTTCCCTTTTGATAAAGGTCCAGGGCCTCCTCGGATTTATTATGGTAGGGGAGAAGAGTTTTTACATCATCTTCAGGGCCGAATATTTCTTTTTCTGAAAGTTGAGGGCTTGAGATATAACCTAAGCTTCTTAATTTTTCCAGGGATTCTCTGTCCAGTTGCCCTCTTGCATTTATTTTTTCAGGAGGAGATTGATCCTTGAGGACTTGATCAAGATGTTTTCTATAATTATCCAGCTTTTTTCCCTCAACAAGATTATGAAGTTCGTCAAAATCCTTTTCTAAATCATAAAGCTCAGGAAGGGGCGAATCAATAAATTTTGCTGAGCCGAGAACATATCCCTTTAAGGGTGCCCATCCTCGGCTAAAGTAAGGATACAACGATTCAAAGTAAAAAGATCGTTCTGGCAGTTTCTTCCCTTTTATGGCTGGAAGGAGTGAGATGCCCTGGAGGAAAGAAGGCTTTTTTAGATTCAAAAGATCACATATAGTAGGAAAGATATCTATATGGGTTGCAAATTGATGGATAGTCTTACTTGCTACTCCTGGGATATAAACGATGAGTGGAATCCAGATGGCGGTGTTATAGGCAAAATAACCGTGAGTCAATTCTCCGTGCTGGCCGAGCGATTCACCGTGATCGCCGGTAAAAACAATCATTGTCGATTGGAAAAGATGGGTCTCTTCCAAAAAGCTAAAAAGCTTTTCCAGCGCAAAGTCAACATAGGCCACTTCTCCATCATAGAGACTCTTTTCAAATCGTGCCTTGAAGGGTTCTGGAGGTTCATAAGGATCGTGGGGATCATAACAATGGATCCAGAGAAACCAGGGAGGCATCCTGTCTTTAAGCCATTCCAGCGCTTTTCTGACGACAATTTCTGCCTTTCTTTCTCCAAAGGCAAGTTTTTGGTAGCTAACGGCTTCATAGTCATCATCGTAGGTATCGAAGCCTTGGGCAAGTCCAAATCTTGAATGAAGGGGATAGCCGCCAATAATGGCAGCGGTCAAATATCCGGAATTCTTTAAATGCTCGGCTAAGGAGAGGAATTCTTCCCTGACGATAAAATTAGCATTCTCATGAACTCCATGATAAAGAGGGGTTACACCCAGCAGTATATTTGTATGGGAAGGCAGAGTAGTAGAGCTATGAGCAAAGGCTCGGGAAAAGAGTATCCCTTTTTCGGCAAATCTGTCTATGTTTGGCGTTTTGAGAAACTTGCCGTTGTAACAGCTTAGCCTGTCTGTCCTGAGTGTGTCTATGGTGATGAGAAGAAAATTTAGCCTGGAATTTTTTGCACTTTCTTTGGGAAACAAGGGAGAGGCCATTAAAAATATGCCTACAGAAAGGCACAATAAAAGGGAAAAGGCCAAGCGATTATTTTCAGGTTTGATTTTTTATTCCTTCGCTTTGGGGACAGGAATTAGTTTTTTTGAATGCGATGATTTTCTTCATTTTCACCTGCTAATACACTTTATTTTTTATACCATAGGGGAAAATGATCGTCAATCTGTGGATACAATTTAAAAATGGGTTGACAATATTCTTTTTAAGTAAATTTAAAGAGAGCATAATAATTTTTAGATTTTGCTTCATAAAAAGGCGAGCGTCCATCTCCCAGCCGAGCAGGAGGAGCTGCTAGTCACGTAAAAATGGCAATGAGCGTTAAACGGATGAAATTTACTGGGGACAATGAATCGCCTCAGGATAGCATTTTTTTCTGCGCCTTCTTTTCAGCACAGGTACGGGGAACATAGACATTTTCCCTTGTGACGGGGTCCTTGCCTGTGTGGTACAGACCGGAAAAATAATTGTCGCTGATCAATTTGCAGCAAATAGCCTTATATCTTCAACCCTGTCTTCTATTTCTTGTTCAGAAGGCTGTCGGCGGCGAGGACGTTAAAAACAAAGGCTGCTGATCCACCGATGACATATTCCGTTTCATACCAATCCCAGGCGTTCGACCGGTACTCGATGAATTTCGGCCGCAAGAAGGAAGCGCCGGAGACGACGCCGCCGGGGATGTAGGTCCACTCCGACCGGTTGAACCCATAGCCTATGGTCGCCGAGTTCACGCCGATGCCAGAGACGTAGGAATGATTGGTGGCCGGATGGCAGCCGAAATTGTAGTTCACCGCCGCATAGAGATAATCCGCAGAGAAAAGTTTAGGTAGAAACTTGATAAAGAAATATAGCCTTGCGCCGAGGTCGAGAACATCCCAGTTATTTCCCCAAACGTAGAAATCAAAGGGCACGCCGTAAGGGCTTCTGGCGAATTCCTTTTCCAGGTAGGCTTTTAGCTCTCTGGATTTTTCGCCGACAGCTGTCTTTAATTCGCTGTTATCGAGGCGGGAGAGCGCGCGGACAAGCGTGAACCCTGTGAGCTCCCCGAATTTGCGAGCCGGCATTTTTTTGATCGATGGCAGGAGCGCAAGAAGTTTCTCTCTGAATTGATTTTCGCCCGTGGTTAGGAAAAGCTCTGCCGCCGCAGCAAGCTCCCAGGAATGGTATTCATCCTCCTGCGGCTGGTAGGTCACTTCGAAGTTAACGGGAGCGTGAGACTGCTCATAATTCCAAACTTCCCGGGCTGCCTTTAAACATTCCTGAGCCAGCTTGTCATCGAACCCTTTGAGCACGCGCGAACAAGCTGCCGCAACCTGCGCGAACTGGTACTGTCCGCCTGTGTTCCTGTTCGTGAAAACCCATCGATCATCAAACTTCCCCGAGCGGCCCTCCTTTCTTTGGCTGGGCTTTAGAGAAGCATCATAAACGAGGCCGTCGGTGATATTCACGGGGTCGCCGACCACAACGTAGTCCTGGATGTTGTTTTCGATAACACCGGGGCAAATGTGCCCCGCGGCGCGATAAAGATTCAGGAGAAATTCGATGCCGAAAGAAATCTGCTGGAGCATGTCGTTTTTTCCATCAGGCCGAAATAAAGTCACCCGCCGCTCTTCTCTTTTGATGGAGGTCACATCGCGGGACGTCCCGAACTCTTCCTGGCCAAGGACCATCCAGAGGAGCGTCTGGGCAATGCTCCCCGCAGGCAAGTCACAATCTCCGGCATCGTGCCATCCTCCCCAGTCCAGGCCAGGGATGTGTTCGTTGGCCTTGAAGGGAGTTTCTGTCTGCGCCGTCTGCCTGTAGCTGTCGAAATGCATCTGCCCTGGAGGAGCCTGAAGCCCGTCGTCGAGGTGGCAGGCGCCATGGAGGACCTGTTCAGCCTGCCTCACCTCGACATGGCAC
>CAZKEW010000032.1:0-16582 GCA_964551885.1 uncultured Eubacteriales bacterium | reverse complement strand
CTTCTCGAGCTTCATCCGGTCTCTCAAAACATCATCGTCTTCTGCCGCTCGAAAGACCGCGGCCCGGTATCCAGGAAAGCATGCAAGAATGCGTGTATCGCCTGCAGCATTTGCTCCCGGGCTGTGCCTGATGCCATAATCATAGAGAACAATCTCGCCGTCATAACCGATTACAAAAAAATACCGCCGGAAAAAATTCCGGAGATCGAAAAATGCCCGACAGCGGCTATCGGCCGCCTGAAAAAAGAAAATGAAGGATAACGCCACCGTGATCAGCGTCCGCAACGACTTTGCCCGGGTTAAAGTCAGCCCAAAAATCGCCTGCTGTGAATGCTCGGCCAGGTCCCTTTGCGCCGGGCTGAAAAACGGAGAGGGGCAGCTCAAGGTGCGCAACCCTCTTCACGCCGGGCCTGGAGATGAAGTGGAAATTGAGGTCCCCGAAACAAATTATCATCAAGAGCTGATCATGATCTTTGGCCTCCTCCTCGCGGGCTGTTTGGCGGGTCTTGGTTTGGGGTACTGGCTGATGCCTCTCGGCCGGTTCTCAGCGGCTGAAAACGGCTTCTTCGGGCTCGTGCTCGGTCTTTTTCTCTCCGCCTTCGGCCTCTACCGTTATTATCGAGGCCGGAAGGAGAAACCCGGCTACCCGGTGATTGTGGAAATCCTGAAAAAAGGAGGGCTCCATGGATAGACGTGATTTTTTAAAAGTGATCTTCTCCTCTTCCTTCGCGGCTCCATTTCTTGCTGCGGCAAAACCTTCAGAATCAAGCTTGGTCCTTTATCTTATCGGTGATGACCCCCAGCAATATCTCCCCGACATCATCGAAGAGCTCGAAAGAAAGGCCTGGGTTGAGGGGAGGCGCTTTGCCCTCCTTAATCAGCATCCTTTTGGAGAAGAATTGAAGGGAGCCCTTGCGCAGAACGGCTGGAGGCTGGCGTTAAAGCCAGCGGCCTCGAGCCTTCTCCTTTCTTTCGAGCCTCTCCATCATGCCGCCGCTCCTTCTTTCACCTTAATAAAGGAAGGACGCATTTGGGATATCCGCACCCGGGGCCTTTCCCGGCTATGGAAAGAGATGAATAGCCATGGGGCGCCATCGACATGCTTGACCGTCGCCTCCTTTCGCGGGCACCCCTCCGCCTCGGTTCCAGGCAAATTAGTAGCCATCTATGCCGACGGAAAAAGAAGGGAATCCCTTGCTCTCGGCAAAAATCAGATGCGGAAGTTTGCAACCCCGAATGGTGAGGTCATTGTCGGAATCGAGGGGGGGAGCGCCAGGGTTCTTACCTCCACCTGCCGTCATAAAATTTGCCTTTTTTCCCCTCCGGCATACCTATCCGGCGAGCGAATCGTCTGCGCCCCAAACCATTTTCTATTAGAGATAGAGGGTTATCGATTTGTCGATACCGTTACCGGCTAAAAAAAAACGCTTCATTTTTCTTCTATCTGCTCTTTTCTTAGTCAACTGCCGCGCCCAAGAAAAATGGAATTCTTATACTCTTTTTTTCTTTGACACGGTCTGCGATATCCAGGTCTTTTGCCCGCCTTCTCAGGTTGAAGCCACGCAAAAGGAAATCAGCCGCATCTTCACGGACATCGAAAAAAAATTTTCGCCCGGCCGAGAGGATTTTACCTCCCCTCCAGTTCTTGAGCTCTTTCATAAATCTCTCCGGGTTTATCGGGACTCGGGCGGCTATTTTGATATCACTGTAGGCCCTTTATCCGAGCTCTGGGGCATCTCGACCAAAGCTTACCGTGTCCCATCTCCTGAAGAAGTGGCTAAGACACTCGACCTTGTAGGCCTGGAAAAAATCAAAGAGGAAGGAGGCCGGCTTTCCCCTCAGCCCGGGATGAAACTCGATTGGGGAGGAATAGCCAAGGGCTGGGGCGTAGATTTGGCCGCCAGGGCCATGCGAGAAATGGGGATTGCGCGCGGATTTATCAACTGCGGCGGAGACCTCTACTGCTGGGGAACCAACCCTGAGAATAAGCCTTGGAAGATCGGCATCAAGCATCCCCGCCAACAAGGATATTTAGGGGTCATCTCTGTTTCCGGCATGGCCGTGGCCACATCCGGGGATTATCAGAGGTATTTTGAAGAGGGCGGAGTGCGCTACCATCATATCTTTGACCCAAGAACCGGCTACCCCGCTCGAGGCAAGCAGGGTGTAACAATCGTCGGCCCGGAGACCGTTTACTGCGATGCCCTTGCCACGGCTCTTTTTGCCGGCTCAAATCCAGAGGCTATCATCAAAAAATATCCAGAATACGGCGCCATTGTTGTGGAAAGCAACGGGAATGTTGTAATCTTGGGAAAGGCCTATCCTGTGGAGCTCTTTTAATCGCAGCTAAATTTTCATCGGCATCAGGACATAAATATGTTTGATATCTCCCTCGAGCTCCGGTCTCATGATGGCCCCGCTGTTCTCGTCTTTGAGTTCCAGGCGGATCCTCTCGGAATTTACGGATGAGAGAAAATCAAGAAGGTATTGGGAATTAAAACCGACTTCAAACTCAGCCCCTTTGTATTCCACCTCCAAGTTGTCCCGGGCCTCACCGATTTCCGGGTTGGAGGAGAAGAGCTTGAGGAGATTTTTTTCAATATAGAATTTCACTCCTTTGGACCTCTCGGTGGACAAGAGAGAGACTCTTCTTATCGCCTGGGTGAACTCCTCTTTGGGCATATTGAGGACATGAGGGTTGTCCTTGGGAATGACCGTCTCAAAATTAGGGAATTTGCTCTCGATGATCCTGGAGATGAGCATGCGGTTGCCGACCTTAAAGAAAAGGTTGTTTTCGTCATAGTCGAATTCGACTTTTTCATCATAAATTTTTCTTAATTCACCCAAGGTTTTTTTGGCAATAATGACCCTGACGTCTTCTGCCGGTGCCAAATCTTCAATAAAAGCTGCGGTGTAGGATAGCCTGTGTCCATCTGTGCTCACTAGCTCCACCTCATTCTTCTTTAGTATCAGGAGGGCTCCGTTGAGATAATATCTCTGCTCTTGGGCAATCGTATAATACACCCGGTCGATCATTTCCTTGAGTTTATCCAGAGGAAGGACGATCTTTTTTTCAAATTTTGCTTCCGGAACCTGAGGATAATCCTCTTTGGGCAAACAGAGAATCTTGAATTCGCTTTTTCCGGAAGAGACTTCCATCATCAGGTCCTCGTTCTCCTTGAACGTGATGACCTGCTCATCCGGCAAGGATTTTACGATTTCAAAGATTTTTTTTCCCGATACCGTGATCGTGCCCACTTCTTCTACCTTGGCCTCGAAATGTGTTTTGAGTCCGACTTCAAGGTCTGTTCCTGTGAGCTCGACTTTATTTTCAGTCACATTCATAAGGATGTTCGCTAAAATCGGCATGGTATTTCTTTTTTCAACGACACCCTGAAGAAGCTGAAGCTCATCCAAAAGAGTTTCTTTTATTACGGAGAATTTCATTTTTCCACCTTCCCCATAGATATTCTTCTTTTATTATATATTTATATTAAAAGATAATCTAATTAAGAATAAGAATAAAAGCAATTGGAAATGTGCAAATCAGCGGCAACATTTTGATTCCATTACTGAATAAGGGCGATTAGGTTGTTTATTTCTTTGTTGAATTCAGGATTTTTACGGCGCAATTTTTCGACTTTACGGATGCTATAAAGGACAGTTGTATGATGTTTTCCACCGAATTTTTTACCGATTTCCGGCAGAGAAACCTTGGCTAATTCTTTGGACAAATACATAGCGACTTGACGGGGGAAAGCGACCTTGGGAGAGTTATTTTTTAATTTCAGCTGGGAAGGCTTAATTTTGAACTGATGACAGACTAGTTTTTGGATTTTTTCCACAGTGATGACGGAAGCCATAGATTCCAACAGGCTCTTCAAGGCTTCTTTGGCGATATCAAGCTCAACCTTCTCTCCTTTCAGAGAAGCGTAAGCAATGACCCGGCGCAAATAGCCTTCAAGTTCTCGGATGTTGGAGTGGACCTTATCAGCGATAAAAAGAGCGACGCTCTCGGGCAGGGCGACCCCTTCGATTTCCGCCTTTTTCTTGAGGATAGCGATCCGGGTTTCGATATCCGGAGGCTTCAAGTCGGCGATCAGGCCCCATTCAAAGCGGGAGCTGAATCGTTCCTCGAGCTGTGGAATTTCTTTGGGCGGGCAGTCGCTCGAGATCACGATCTGCTTCTGATTCTCAAAGAGATGGTTAAAGGTGTGGAAAAATTCTTCCTTGGTCCTTTCTTTTCCGGAGAGATAGTGGATGTCATCCATCAAAAGGACATCCACACTTCTGTATTTTTGGCGGAAATCAAGGATTTTCCCGTACTGGAGGTGGTTAATCAGGTCATTCATAAATTTTTCTGTGGTCACATAAAGGATCTTTAAGCGGTGGTGTTTGTTCATGGTGTAATGGCCGATGGCGTTCATGAGATGAGTCTTTCCTAAACCCGCCCCGCCATAGACGTAAAGGGGATTGTAGGATTTAGCCGGGTTTTTGGCCACGGCCATGGCCGCCGCATGGGCGAACTGATTGCAGGAGCCGACGACAAAGTTTTCAAAGGTGTAATTTGGGTTGAGGTTGGGGTTGAGAAGAGCCCCATGTTGGGCCCGCCTTTCTTCAGGCGAACGCCGCATAAAAGGCGCAGGAGTTTCCTCAAAAATATACTTGATCTCGAAGGGCTTCCCGAAGAGCGCCTCGGCACTCTCGTTGATGAGGCCGGAATAATGGAAGGAGAGCCAATCCCTGAAGTAGGAGTTGGGGACTTTGATATAAAGGATGTCTTTTTCTCGGCCTATATAAAGGGTCGGCTCAAACCAGGTCTCGTAGCTGTTCTGGTCGATTTTTTTCTTGATATCCTGGAGGATTTGGAGCCAACAATTAAGCTTTTCTTTATCTTGATCTTGCATAGTTACTCTTTAGATTTCCACAGAAATTTCCACAATTGTGGAAAAACCTTCAGTCTTTGCTGGGAGACGTCCAAGAAGGCGAGGAAATCATAGCACGCCGAAAACGTGATTTCAAGAGGTTTGTTTGTTAAAAATCGAGGCCGATCCAAAATCGGGTCTCGAAATTACCAGAGGCGTTGAAATCAAGGGGCCGGGAGATGTCAACCCACTCCAGCCTCTTAACAAACTCGATGTGAATTGGGAGGCCCAACAGGAAGAGCTGGATTCCGTAGCCGTAAGAGCCTAGGGCGTCAAACTCGAGAGGAGGGCTGAGTAAGTCCGTGTACCGGTAGAATTTGGCCGGCCGGCCTTTGACCTTGGACCGGGTGATGTCAAAAAACAGGACACCGCGGACCGGGCCGATAGGGCCGAGGATCGTCGAGGCGGCATGGATCAGGGGAATCCGAAACTCCGCGTTGCCAAACCAGCCCTCGGTTGAAATGATATTGTAATAATAAGAGGAGCGAACCTGGTTATTCCCCCCATAATAAAACACATAGGGGTCTCTGCCCCGGCTGGCCCAGCCTTCAAACCGGAAAGCAAACAGGAAGTCTGCCCCCAAATAAAGGTATTGACGGAGGTCTGCCTGCATTGTGGTATTACTGAAGAAACTGTTCGAGACGGGCAATCCTTGGGAGAGGGAAAGCTTGAACGTGTGTCCCGCGCGAGGGCCGTAATAGGGGCTGAAGCTGGTCGTCTCTCCGACAAAGGAAAGCGACAAGGAGAGGGCATTGCCGTTCCAGAAATAGCTATAGGTGCCGGCCGAGTAGAGGCCCAAGCTGTAAGGATCAAGAAAATTTTCTTCATAGCGGTAGAAACCAAAATTCCCTTCCAGCCTGTAGTAAAGATTGAGAGGATAGTAAGCGCTGATGTTGGCGCTCGAAATTTTCCGATAGGCTATGGCATCTTGGTAGTTCAGGTAATAATAGAGATCAGGGTTATAATAGGCATAGGGCGGATAATAGAACATCGTGTATTCAAAAATGCTGGGCATGAATTGGAGCCGCTTCTTCTGGTTGAGGTAGGCAAAATAATAAGACCGGAATCCCCTGGCCTGGTAGGCCATAATGAAGAAATTGTGGTCGCCCAAAAGGTCGCCGAAAGTAAGGGCTGAGCCGCCGTAAATCGAGCCGTCCGTGGAGACGACGACATCGATTGGCGGGCGGCCGGAGACATACAGTTTATCCATGCCCTTAAAGGGCTTGACCTTTTCCTGGTTGATATCCAGAGTCAAAGCGGGGGTAAAGCGGCCGGGCTCTTTTTCTTCCTCCAAGGCGGCGAAGCCCACTCTGCCTTCATCAATGCCTTCCAGCGCGGCGGAGAATATTTGGTAGGCGCCTTTGTTGAAGGAGGAAAAGATGATTTTTTTGGGGTCGTGGGGATGGGGCGAGGGGAAAAAGTTCCCCGTCCAGACATCGCTGAACCTCTTGATCTCTCCGGTTTCAAGATGGAGGGAATAGATGTTCGAGGCCTCTCTCGCATCTCCCGTGAAAAAGATCTCTCGGGAATCGGAAGAGAAGGAGGGGCAGATCGTGTTCCCTTCGCCGAAGGTCAACTGGGTCTTTTTCTTCAGGTTGTCGAGCGGGGAAAGGAAGAGTTTATCGTAAATGCCGAGACGAATAGCATAAACCACGGATTCGCCGCCTGGGGAGATGGCGGGAGCCTTTTCAAAAAACGAATCGTTGGTCAGGTTCGTAACCTCGCCAGTCGAAAAGTTGAGCTTGAAGATGTCATGAGTCCCCTTCGAGTAAGCGGTGAAGAGGAGCGCCTCTCCGCCTGGGAAGAAGCAGGGAGAGGAAGGCTGGTCATAGCGGATTTTGACCTTCTGGACAATGCTCCCCCGCATCGGGTCGATGAGATAGAGAGAATATTTCTGCCCGTCCCGGGCAAAAAAGGCGATCGTGTCTCCGTCAGGGGACCAGGTTAGGCTGCTTCCTAACGAAGGGTCATATTCATACTTGATGTACTCGTATCGCGTGGTGAACCCCTTGGTGATGTTTTTGACAATCGACCCGTCCTTGGTGGAGACGAGGACGAGATCCACATCAAAATCTGTTACGTTGTAGGTGAGCGCGGCGACGATGTCTCCTGAGGGGGAGACAGCATGGGAGAAGGTGAAATAATAGGGATTAAGCGGGAATTTCGGGCCGAGGGCGATGCTGTAGTCTTCCGGGTTCTGCCGCAGCAGGAATTTTCTGTTTTTCTCGCGGAGATTTTTCCGGAATTCATAGTTGAATTCATGAGGCTTGATGTTAAAGGCTTTCTTTAAAGGAGTGATTTTGGCGATGAGCGGGGAATTCTTCATCGACTGCCAGAGGTCCTTGATCCCGTTTTTCCCGTATTTCTCCTCGATAAAATCGTAAATAGCATGGCCGAAATCGTAAGCGGGATCGCGGGGCATGGGGAAGCGGGTGTAGAGGTCTCCCGACTCATTGAGTTCGGGGATCCGGTCGTTGAGCACGGCGTCTCGAACAATCATCGTTGACCAGGAAGACCAGTGCTGGGTGGTATACTCGGCGAGCCCTTCAAAAAGCCAGAGCGGCGGCATATTCAGGGCGTAGAAGAAAGCGCCCGGGCCGCCCCAGAGAATGTTGAATTCAAAGATATGGGTTAATTCGTGTTCGACCAGACGCTGGAGCTCATCGAGGGGCATGTCGCCGTGCACGCCGATCCGGTGGAGCACAGGCTCGCTGACGCCGAGGACTCCCTCGGACACCTGAAAGAGGTTAGACTGCTCAAAGTCTGTGTAAGTGGTATAGTAAATAATCGGCACGGGGTCGGCGAGTTGATACTTGAGGGTCTCGCTCAGTTTCAAGTAGGCGCTTTCGGCGACCTCGGCAATGTTCTTTAAAATGTGAGGCTCATCGGCGTAAAAATAAAGCTGGAAGTGCTCCGTGGAGTAAGTCTTCCACTTGAAGGCTTCATAGGTCACTTTGTTCTTGCCATAATAAGGAAAAAAGTAAAATTCCTGGGCCGAGCCCAAGGAGAGGAAAGCCAGCAAGAGGGAGAGGAAGAAAAAGAATTTGCCGGCAGTTTTCATCGGCGCTCCTTTTTATTTCAGCAAAAGATATCTGTGTTGGATTCTTTCTTCGCTCAAGATCGGCCGGAAAAGCTTCGTTTTGACCCTCTGGACAAGGTCGTTGAAGGCAAAATCAGCCCTCTGTTTCGGGTTGGTGTAAGTCTTGATTTCCTTGAAATCTCTTCCGAACAAAATTTCGCCGGTTTCGGCCTTGATGAGATATAAGCTTATGTCGAGAGTGAATACGTTCCGCTCGGAGATGTTTTTCTGGGGAGAAAGGGTTTCATCCTCCGGACTTTTCTGGCTGTTCAGGATGGCCTTGCGCGTTTCTTGGCTCATCTGGGCTTTGCCGGTGACATAGAGGAGGCTGGCAGAATCGGCTGAGAGGGATTTCCAAAAATCTGGCTTTTTGAAGAGGTCTTCGCTCTCCAAAGGAATGTGTCGGGAAGACACTTTTCCCCGAAACTTCTTCTCGAATTCCTGCTTGAAGTAATCGGCGATTTCTTTGTTCAGGTCTATTCCGGCCGGCTCTTTAGCCACCAAAAAATTGGTGATGGTCACTTCTTTGAATTGCTCGAGGTTGAGGGGAGAATAGGCGGGGAGCTCGACCTTGATTTTTCGGTAGGCGCCCCCGCCCGCACAGCTTGCCAGAAAGAGCAAAAGCCAGAAGAGGGCGCAGTTATTTTTTTTCATCTTTGGCAGCCTCTTCTTTCTTTTTCTTCTCCGAAGACTCAATATTCTGTTTGAAATTTTGATAATTGGACTTGACCCAAGAGTTTTGAGGGGCCAGTTTCAGGGCGAGCTCGTACTCGTTTCTGGCTTCTTCCCACATTCCTTTTCTTTCGTAGGCTACAGCCAGGTTGTTGTGGGCGGCCACGGAGATGGGGTTTTCGACGAGGACTTTTTTCCAGCGGAAAATTGCTTCGTCCCATAAATCCTTCTCGGCAGCCCAGATGCCGAACGCCATTTGATCGGCAAGATAGGGCCTCGAGCAGCTGAAGAAAAAGGCCAAGCAGAGGAAAGTTAGGATGAGGTCGGTCACCGTTCTTTTGGACATGGCGAGGATTATGATCTGAAGCTACCTTTTTTCAAAGTCTTCGTCAAGTGAACGGCAAAAATTGCTGCAACTTTTATGCCAAATATGGCTCGGGGTGTGAGGTCGTCGGCATCCACTCATCCTGTCATGGCGAGCCCCGAAGGGGCGTGGCCATCTGACGAAGTCATCGCCAGACATCGAAGATGACCCTTCGGGTCAGATCGCCACGCTTCGCTCGCGATGACATAAATCTATCGGCAAGCTGAGGTTGCCGGAGAAGTTGTTTTAAGGAGGCGGCGAAGGTATAATGACGGCTTAATGAAGAAAGGAGGAATCCATGGGAAGCTGGATCGAAGGGAAAACATTAGCCAATAAAATAAAGGAAGAAATCAAGGCGGAGGTTGCGCATTTTGAGAAGACGACGCATGCGGTGCCCGGCTTGATCGGAATACTGGTGGGGGAAAACAGGGCTTCCCAGATTTATTTAAGAAGCAAAGAAAAGGCCAGCCGAGCTTTGGGGATTGCCGGAGAAATCCTTACGCTTCCGGCTGCGATCGAGGCCGACCTCCTCAAAGAAAAAATAGAGGAGCTGAATAAGCGTGACGATGTCGACGGGATCCTGGTCCAGCTTCCCCTGCCCGCTCATCTCAACGCTCATGACATCATCGGCACGATATCGCCGGAGAAAGACGTCGACGGATTTCATCCGTTCAGCCTGGGAAGCCTGCTCGCGAACCAGGCCGGCCTAAAACCGTGTACTCCGATGGGAATAATCGAATTACTAAAGTTTCAGCAGATCCCCATCGAAGGCCAGGACGTCGTCGTCATCGGCCGCAGCGTGATTGTCGGGAAACCGCTGGCGGCGATGCTGACCAACGAAAATGCCACCGTCACTATCTGCCATTCTAAGACGAGAAACCTGGCCGCTGTGGCTTCGCGGGCCGACATCCTCATTGCCGCCATGGGCAAGGCGGTCTTCGTCCTGCCCGAGTTTGTCAAGGAGGGCGCCACGGTCATTGACGTGGGAATCAATTACCTGGCCGACAGAGGCAAGGTCGCCGAGGTTTTCGGGAATGACGAAAAAAGGGAGAAGGACCTCGCAGAAAAAGGCTATACGGTCGTCGGAGATGTTCATCCGCGGGTCTTCGAAAAAGCCGGCCGGATGACTCCTGTCCCCGGAGGCGTCGGGCTCCTGACCGTGGCCATGCTGATGAAAAATACCCTTGAGGCTTTCAAACGGCGGCGCAAGCTTAAATAAGGGTTGCGTGTCTGGCGCTTTTATGGTATAAAATGCCCTTTTAGAGAGAGTCAAAATGCCGAAAGTATGCGCTATCTGTCATAAAGGACCTGCCTTCGGGCACAGCGTGAGTCATTCCCATAAAGCCTCACCCAAGAAATGGAAGCCGAACCTTCAACAGGTGAAGGCGCAGACGGAATCGGGCGTGCGGAAGATTTGGGTTTGCACGCGCTGCCTGCGCTCAGGGAAAGTGGCCAAAGCCGTTTAAGGCCCCTTCAGATCCTTTCGACTGAAAAAATCTCTTTGATTCCCGCAATCTTCTTGATGATGGCCTCGAGGTGTTTCATGTCCCGGATGATGAGGCTGAGCTTAATCTGGGTCTTCTTGTCTGCGGTGGTGATCACCTCGGCCTTGGTGATATTCCCCTCCAGTTGAGAAATGCCCGTGGCGACTTTGGCGAGCACACCAGGTGAATCGTTGGCTTTGACCAAGAGCCGGCCTTTATAGGAGCCTGTTAAAGCGGAATCCCAAGACACCTCAACCATGCGCTCGCTATCAAGGATTTCCTTGACCACAAGAGGACAACGAGTGGAGTGGATGGTTATGCCTTTCCCGGAGGTCATGTAGCCGATGATCGGCTCGCCCTTGATGGGAAAGCAGCAGCGGGCCAGTTTGATAAACTCGCCGGAGGCAGCCGCGACATGGATTCCTGCGGGGGGCTTGCGGCTGACTTTATCCATGAATTTTCGCAGCAAGGTCTGCTTCTTTTCGGCAGGCTCTCCCTCCGGGTTAAGCTTGGCCATGAATTTTTTATCGATGACAACCTTGCCCAACCCGATGAGAGCGTAAAAGTTATCCAGATTTTTTATTTTGAAAGGGAGAATTTCGGCCAGCCGGCGGATACAGTTTTCTTCCTTTAAAAGCTCAGGAGGAAGGGCATATCTCCTAAGTTCTTTTTCCCAGATCTTTTTTCCCAGGGGCATGCTCTTTATCTTTTCCTGCTGGTTGAGCCAGCGCTTGATCTGGTGGCGGGCACCCGAGGTAAAGACAATATTCAGCCAGTCTCGCCGCGGTGTCCTTTCCGCTGAAGTAGCGATCTCGACGATATCCCCTGTTTTGACGATGGTCTTGAGGGAGGCGAGCCTACCGTTGATCCGGGCGCCGGTTGCGTGAAGGCCTATTTCGGAATGAATCTTAAAAGCAAAGTCCAGAGCCGACCCTCCTAAAGGCAAGGTGATGACTTTGCCTTTGGGCGTGAAGACATACACCTCTTCGGGAATGAGGTCGGTCTTGAGGTTTTTCAGGAATTCACGAGGGCTCTTTTGTTCCTTGTAGAGCTCGACCATTTCCCGCAGCCATTCCAGGCGCTTGTCCTCTCGGACAAGGCTGGACGGGTCCTGCTCTTTGTATTTCCAGTGGGCGGCGATCCCGTTCTCTGCCAGGTTGTGCATGTCTTGAGTCCTGATCTGGATCTCGAAGGTCTGTTTGCCCTCGGTGATGATCGTCGTGTGCAAAGCTTGGTACAGGTTGGGCTTGGGCATGCCGATGAAGTCCCGGAAGCGATGAGGGATCGCAGGCCATTTCTGGTGGATAATTCCCAGGGTGGCATAGCAGTTCTTGACCGTGTCCGTGATAATCCGCAGAGCCATAAAATCATAGACCTGGTCGAAATCAATCCCGCGTCTTTTCATCTTATCGTAGATGCCGTAAAGCCGTTTGATCCGGTAGCTAATTTCGACGGGGATATTGTTTTCCCTCATGAGGTTTTCCAGGGTTGCCTTGAGGTTGCCGAGATCTGCTTCTGTCTTTTGGCGCTGGGGCTCGACGAGTGCAGCGATCCGGAAATAGACTTCAGGGTTGACGTAGCGGAAAGAAAGGTCTTCGAGCTCGGCCTTGATCCTTCCCATTCCCAGGCGATTGGCGATGGGCGCATAGATTTCCAGCGTCTCTTTGGCGATCTGCCTTTGTTTATCTTCGGGCAAAAATTTGAGGGTTTTCAGGTTGTGAATCCGGTCGGCCAGCTTGATGAAAATGACTCTCAGGTCGTCGGTCATGGCCAGAATGATTTTGCGGATCGTCTCCGCCTGCCTGACCTCGGGCGAGGATTCCTGGACACGGCTGATTTTGGTCACGCCCTCAACGAGGTCGGCCACGTCTTGCCCGAAGTTCTCCCTGACGTCACCGGCCGTGATATCCGTATCCTCCAAAACGTCGTGAAGAAGCCCGGCCATGAGCGTCGTTTTATCCAGCCTCATGTCGGCGAGCATACTGGTGACTTCTAAGGGATGGCTTAAATAGGGTTCGCCCGAGCGGCGGGTTTGACCTTTGTGAGCGCGGGCGGCAAAGACATAGGCTTTTTTTAGCAGGTTGACATCTTTCTCGCTGTAAGAAGCGGACACTTTTTCGAGGATGTCGTCAAAGCGAATCATTTCCTTAATTCCAGAGACGACCTTATCGTCCCGAGGCGGCTATCTTTTTTTCTCTTTCTAAGATCCATGCCGCTGCTTCGAGGATGCCCTCGACAACATGGGCAGGCTCAAAACCCAGATCCTTGAGCTTGGGGAGAGACTCCCGGCCATAACCAGTCAAGACGAGGACAGCAGTGGCCTGGATGTTCCATCCGAGTTCGATATCCTCCACTTTATCGCCGACTATATAGGAACGCCGGAGGTCGATATCGAAGTCGGCTGCGGCCTGGAGAGCTAAGCCCGGATTCGGCTTTCGACAGTTGCAGGCTTGCTTATAGCGAGGAGTAAGGGAACGCTCGTAATGAGGACAATAATAGAAGGCATCGAGGCGAGCCTTCTTCTCGGCGAACGAAGCGCTCATCTTCTTGTGGATATCTTCGAGGGCTTCTTCAGTCAGAAGCCCCCGGCCGATTCCCGACTGATTGGTGATAACGATCGTCATTAATCCTGCTTTATTGAACTTGCTGACAGCTTCAAAGCTCGCTGGATATATTTTGACCTGGCTGTACTCGGACGGATAGCCCACATCCTCGTTGATGGTCCCGTCGCGGTCGAGGAAGACAGCGCTTTTTTTCATCGCCACAACTCTTCGCCGGCTCGGAAGACCTCTTCCGCAGCGATATTCATCATGCAGCGGTGGTCGTAGGGACATTTTCTGTAGGCGCACGGCCAGCAGGGCACATCTTTTTTGACGACGCGTGAAGGCTTCTCGAAGGGGCCTGTCACTTCAGGATCTGTGGGGCCGAAGATGCCCACGACCGGGACCCGGAGCGCATTGGCCAGGTGCATCGGGCCGGAATCATTGGAGATGAAGAGGGTCGCCTGGCTGATCAACCCCAGAAGCTGGGGAAGGGTTGTCTGGCCCGCAAGGATGGCGGGCTTCTTTTCCATGGAAGAGCGGATGGATTCGGCGATCTCCGCTTCATAGGCCGAGCCGACGATCAAGATTTCAGCATTTTTCCTTTTCTCGAATAGGTCCGCCAACTCGGCAAACCGAGAGGCCGGCCATCTTTTCGCCGGGCCGTAGCTTGCCCCCGGGCTGAGGATAACCAAAGGTCTGTTGAAGTCGAGGCCCAAGGAAAGAAGCCGCTCCCGCGCGGCTTCTTTTTCTCCGGGAAGAAGGAAAAGCTTTATTTCCCGCGAAAGGGGCTTGAGGCCTAGCCCGGAGAGGAGGTCTAAATAATAATGAACCTGGTGGCGGGGCGAACCCTCGTCTTTGAGACGGACAGGTTTTGTGAGGAGCACGCCGCGGCCATCGGTCGCATAGCCCCACCTTTTGGGGATTTTGGCAAGATAAAAAAGGAAAGCCGAGGCAAAGGAATTGGTGAGCAGGATTCCGGTGTCGAATGATTCGCTTTTTAGCTTCTGGGCGGCGCCCTGAAGGCTTTTCAAGTCTTTGGATTTGGGCAGGGGGATAATTCCTTCAGCCAGGTTGCTTGAGGCAAAGAGGTCTTTGACCCAGTCTTGTGCCGCAACCCACAGCTGATCTTCGGGGAAGTTGAGTTTGATGCTTTCGATAGCGGGCAAAGCCAGGATGGAATCTCCAATCCAGTTGGGAACGCGAATGAGGATTTTCATCTCAACCATTGTATTCCTCAGGGGGAAAGTTGTCAAAAACCGTCATATGCATCTCTATTCCCGTGATTGTCTTTCGAGCTTAGTCAAGCTAAAAAACAATCACGGAAATAGAAATGCTTCCGGCTATTCGAAGACAATGGCCTCGAAAACAAAAATCTCGGCGCCTTTTTTCCAGGCGTCCGGAGGGAGGCCGGCCTTGATGCAGGCTTGGTCGAGGAAGGTTTCCCGAGACCAGTTGTTTTCCACGGGAACCTGAGGCAGCAGGAGACCGTTTTTATCACCCTGGGAAATCACCAGCCCGTGCTTTCCCACACGGACGGCACGGGGGTCGTCGATCTTCTTCAAGGGGGTAAGGACTGAGATCTCTAAGCCCAGGTCTTTGAGCTCCTCACGAGAGACGGGACGGAATCGGGGGTCTTGGACTGCGGCATAGATGGCCGCGCGGATGATGGTCTCGTAGAGCGGGAAAATCGGCTCGGTGAACCCGATGCAGCCGCGCAGCTGGCCGTTTTTTTTGAGAGTAACAAAAGCTCCCTTCTCGGTGAGAAAGTTCGGGTCTTGGGTCTCGTATTCGACGATTTTGTTCTGCTCGACAAACAGGTTTATGGCTTGCCGGGCCAACCGGATAAGCTCTTTTTTCTCCTCAGGAGAGAGGGAAAATTCGGGCGGCGGAGAATCCAGGGTGACAGCGGCAGCCAGATATCCCACCACGCGCGAGGCGTCTTGGTTGGCTTCGGACGAGTCAGCGTAGTGAAGCACTTCGATGCCCGGCTTTCCCATCTTTTTTAAGGCAAGGAGAGTCGAAGCGACCGGCCCTCCCCCGCACATGATGTTTTCAGCGCCGGCCATTTTATTAATGATCGTATCTGCGTTGAGGTTCTGGACGAGCGAGATCGTCTTGGCGTCAACAGAATTGGCTTCTTCTTTGGAGAGATAATGCGATAGGTCTGTCGAGGCTATGGCCAAAATATTTTTCTTTGTTAGCACCTCGGACAGTGCCTTGGCGAGCGAAGCGACCGTTCTTCTCGTCGGATAACCCATGACGATCGGGACGATTTTGGCTCCGGGGATTGTTTTCTGGATAAAAGGGATCTGCACCTCCACGGAATGCTCTTTATTATGGGCTTCGGCAATATAAGAAAAGCCCGACGATTTGGCTATCTGAGCAGCGATGGCTTCATCGACCTGAGCCACACCGAGAGGGGTTTCAAACCCGCCCCGGAGGTAGATAGAGCAGCCTTCAAACCCATATTGATGAGCTGGGCCGATAATGACCACGGTCTCGTAAGGCCTCCCTTGGATAAGTCGGTAGGCATAGGCCGCGGTCTGCCCAGAATAAACATAGCCGGCATGCGGGCAGATCAAAGCCTGTATGTCTTTGGAAAGAGGAGGAAGGTTTTGGACATTCTTTAAATAGCCTTCAATCCGCGCCGAAAGAATCTCCTTGTTGTCATCATAAAAGGCTCCCGCCCAGACGGCTTTCCGGATTCCTTGAGGCCAGGAAAGAGTCGCCAAAAAAAGGACAAGGAAAAAAAGAACAGGCTTTTTATCTTTCATCTTTTCCCTCAGAAAAAATATACTCGCCGAACGAAGAAAAAGCAAATATTTGACTTGAAAGCGTTGACTTTTTAGGGCGCTTGAGCGAAAATAAAAAAGCAATGTGAGGCATTTAAATATGAAAGATTTCTTTAAGGCAATACTCGCCACGATGTTCATCATCTCAGCCTTCTTCGTAGGCTTTCATTTCGGCAAAACGAAGGAGAAAGAAAAGATCCCGAATTTCCAGGAAGATATCGAAGGACAAGTCTAAGAGTTTATCTTTTTCGAGGAACTTTTTCTCCTTTGAGTCTATGTTCCCCCCTTTTTCTCTCCTGCCGGCAGGCATCCTTTCGTTGACTCCATGAGAACCCGGAGCATATAATAAAAAAAGAGGTGTTCAAGAAGGAAAGAAAATGAGCTGGGGAACGTACGGGATTTTAATCGTTCTAGGCCTATTTGTCGTGCTTATGATTTTCAATCCTAAGCTGTCCTGTTTTGGGAAAAGAATCAGGTCGCCCTTTTATCCCCTCTTGCGCAAGAACACCAAGGGCACAAAGAAGGCTCAGCCAAAAGTTCAAGACTACGGGTTCCATCTTGTGGAAGGGGAAGCTAAAGGGGCCAAAAAAGAAGTCCCGGAGAAGAAAAAGACGGCCAAGAAAACGGACGATTACGGGTTCCGGTTGGGTTAGAGGCCCAGAAATAATCCCGACTAAGTGCGCCCTTTCGTAAATACGGTAACGTATTCAATATCTCCGGAGG
>CAZKEW010000031.1:0-16972 GCA_964551885.1 uncultured Eubacteriales bacterium | reverse complement strand
CGCAGCCGCCGAGAAAGCCAAAATTTTCATGGCGTTAAAAATCTCGGAAGGGAGCAAATCCCTTGACCAAGCTAAAAAGACAATCACGGAAATAGAGATGCTATCGACGAGAAAATACTGCTTGAAATTCAAAACCCAAACCACTTAGAATAGGGACAAGTTGAAGAGGTAGGAGCAAGAATGGACAATCAACGTCAGGGTATGTTCACGCCGGCTCTGGTTGGCGGAGCTGTGGCCGGAGTGCTAACAGCCGTTCCTATAGTGAACTGCCTCTGCTGTCTCTGGATAATCGGTGGAGCCATGCTGGCTTCCTATCTTCTGGCCAAGAATTCTGCGGTCTCCCTCACCTCTGGCGACGGTGCCATCGTCGGCATCTTTGCCGGAATCGTTGCGGCCGTCATTGATGCTGTGGTCAGCATCCCCTTTCAGGCTTTAAATCAACAGTTCGTCCAAAAATTCATGGAGCAATTCTCGCAATTGGCTGAAGACATGCCCTCCGGCTGGGAAAAATGGATAGAAAGGGGAACGGAAGGGATGTCGATGGCTTGGTTCCTGCTCGGTCTGGTTATTTCTGCCGTGGTTTTTGCGGCTTTTGGCGCATTGGGCGGAGTGATCGGCGCGTCTTTATTCGGCAAGAAAAAGACTCTTCAAGTCCAAGGAGTCAAGGATGAAACGCCTCAAGACCCAGGTTATCGTCAACCCTGAGTCGAACCAGGGAAGGACGCGGAAGCGCTGGAAAGATATCAAAGAGGCGATCAAGAGTCACATCCACGAATTCAGGTATGAATTCACCGAAAAGCCTTTTCAGGCGATCGACATCGCCCGGGACACCATAAAGGCCGGGTCGGAATTGATCATCGGCGTCGGCGGCGACGGGACGATGAACGAGATTGCCAACGGCTTCTTCGAGGACAGGAAAATAATCAACCCGGCGACAACCCTTGGCGTCGTCCCTGCCGGCACAGGCTGCGATCTTACCAAGAGCCTGAATATTCCTTCCGGATTAAAAGACGCCCTCAAAGTCATCACCCAAGCGCCCTCGTCCTTGATCGATGTGGGAAAAGTGACATTCAAGGACCACGCTGGTGAGGATTCCGAACGATTTTTCCTCAATGTGGCTGATTTCGGCGTCGGCGGCGAGGTCGTGAAGCGAGTGAATCAAAGACGGATGGAAAGAAAGGCCTCCTCTTATGTCCGCTGCCTTGTTTCCGCCATGGTCCACTACAAGAGCAGACGGATCAAGATCCGCGTCGACGGGAGAGAGCTTCCCGAGGGGGAATATCTGGTCGGCGCTGTAGCCAACGGGAGGATTTTCGGCAAAGGAATGAAAGTCGCGCCCGGAGCAAAATTGGACGACGGCTTTTTCGACCTCGTCCTCGTCAAAGGAATGAGGTTTTTAGAATTCTGCCGCCACGGCTGGAAGATTTTTCTCGGAATGCACCTCTCCCATCCCAAGATATCTCTTATCCGCGGCAGGCGAATCGAGGCTCTCACCTTAGAGGAAGGAGATGTCCTTTTAGAGCTGGACGGAGAGCAGTTGGGGCATCTGCCGGCGACTTTTGAGATTCTTCCCCGCCGCTTTTCTATCAAGGGCTGTGTCTAAGATTAGCGCGCTTCAGAAAGGCGCTAACCCCTACCCTCTACTCCTTATCTTTTCGGTTGTTCAAGTGATAATACGGGTCATTGGTAAAGACCCGGACGCCCGAGGAATTGGTGAACTTATAAATGGGCGTGCCCCCGGTTATGACAGGCCTTGAGTAAGACGCCATGACCCGGCGGATATATTCTATTGTCTCAGGGTAAGGCGGGATGCCGTTATATCTCTTCAAGGCCTCCTGCCCGGCATTATAGGCCGCTAACACGAGCTTCGTGTTATTCTTATAAAGCCTGCACAGATCCCTGAGAAATTGGACTCCTCCCACGATATTCTGTTCGGGGTCAAACCTATCCTGGACTCCATATTGAGCTGCGGTCTCGGGCATGAGCTGCATCAGGCCGGCAGCCCCTTTGGGAGAGACGGCGCGGGTTTCGTAGTTCGACTCAGCGGCTATGACGGAGTGGATAAGGTCGGCCGGGACACTGTATTTCCGGCCATAGATCTTGACGATCGGGTCGTATTTCTGCTTCAACTCACTCGTCGGCTTCGCTTCCGCCGGGAAAGGAAAGAAAGACAAAAGAACGAAGCCTAAAAGCAAAGCCCCAAAAAACGTTCTTGGCCTCAGGTTCATCATTCTCGCCTGTCCGGCTAATTTTCCTCTATCTTGCCAAAAAAACAAGGTCTTGACAATCACCCTTTTGGGTGATTTTTCAAGATCCCGTCTTCCCCTCTAAATCATTTTTTCGATGACGGAATAGCTCTTTTCTAAGGCTTGATCTAGAAATTCCGCTTTTTTTCCTCCGGCCTGGGCAAAATCAGCCCGTCCGCCGCCGCCTCCGCCGATAAGAGGAGCGATCTCGCGGATGAGCTTATCAGCCCGGATGCGCTCGATCAAGTCTTGAGTCACAGCGACAACGAGAAAAGCTTTTTCGTCGGCAACGACTCCGAGGACGACAACTCCTGAGCCTATCTTTTGCTTGAGAGAGTCGGCCAGGCTGCGGAGCTCTTTATTCGTCAAGCCTTCCCAACGCTGCACCAGGACGGAAATGCCTTTGATCTTCTGGATGCGCTCTTCTCCTCCCTGGGATTTGAGGTTGGCCAGCTTCTGCCGCAAACTTTTGTTCTCCTTCTCCCTTTCCTCTAATTGGCTCTGCATTTTTTCAACATGGTGGATGATCTCTTTCCGTGGGCTGCTCAAGGCCGCCTGGACATCGCTCAACAGCTCATCCATTTCTTGAGCGTAGCGCAGAGCCTCTTCGCCTGTCAGCGCCTCAATCCGGCGCATCCCGGCGGCGATACTCGATTCAGAGATAATCTTGAATAATCCTATCTCACCCGTCGCCCGGACATGCACGCCTCCGCAGAGCTCTTTGCTGAAGTCGCCGACACCGATCATCCGCACCTTCTCTCCATACTTTTCCTCGAAGATGGCCATGGCCCCTTCCTTGAGGCCCTCTTCGAGCGTGGTCAGCGTTGTCTCGACCTTGAGGTTTTCCCGGATTTTCTGGTTGACGAGGCTTTCGACCTTCTGGATCTCCTGACGGCTGAGGGGAGAAAAATGCGTGAAATCAAACCTCAGCCGCTCCTCCGAAACCAGCGATCCCGCTTGCTTCACATGGTCACCGAGAACCTGGCGGAGGGCGGCATGAAGCAGATGGGTAGCGGTGTGGTTATTGCTGATAGCCCTGCGCCGAGGAATATCCACAGAGGCTTCGACTTTGTCGCCGACGCGCAATTCTCCGGATAGGACACGGACCTCATGGGCGATGATATCGGGAATCGGGTAGAAGGCGTCCTCCACAAGACCGGAAAAGTGAGGATTTTTCAGCTGTCCTGTATCCCCGATCTGGCCTCCGGCATGGGCATAAAAAGGAGTTACAGAAAGAACAACTTGGCCCTTCTCTCCTTTCTTCAGCTCCTTGGCCTCTTTCCCAGCCTTGACGATAGCCAAAACCTCGGCCTCGCCAACATTGTCTGTTTCATGGCATTTGCAAATGACCCGGATATTTTTCATCCCCTCATAGACTTTCCGTTCTTCTATCTGCTCGTCTCCCTTCCAGGAGGCGCGGGCCCTCTCTTTTTGTTTCTCCAGTTCGGCATAAAACCCCGGTTCATCGACACCCAAATTTTGTTCCTGGGCCAATTCCTGAGAGAGGTCGAGGGGAAAACCGAAGGTATCGTAGAGCTTGAAAATCTCGGTTCCGGCTAACACGCTTCGGCCTGACTTCTTGGTCTCCTCAGTAAATTGCTGAAAGTAGCGGAGGCCTGAGGAAAGGGTCAAGGCAAATCTTTCTTCCTCGGAGAGGCAGAGGCGGGAAATATGGTTGATGGAGGTCAAGAGCTCCGGATAAGCATCCTTCATGATGTCAGCGACTCTGCTGACAAGAAGGTGAACGAAGGGTTTTTCTATGCCTAAAAGATTGCCGTGCCGGAAGGCCCGCCGGATGAGCCGTCGCAGGACATATCCTCTCCCTTCGTTGGAGGGCATGATGCCGTCGCCGATCAAAAAGGTGATGGCCCTGACATGGTCGGCAATAATTCTCACCGAAATATCGCCCGTCTCGTCAGCAGGGTACTCTCTTTGAGCCATATCGCAGATTTTCCTGATCAGAGGGAGGAAAAAGTCTGTGTCAAAATTGCTCTTTTTTCCCTGGAGAGCCGCGGCGGTCCTTTCGAGCCCCATCCCGGTATCGATGGAAGGAGAAGGAAGCGGCTGAAAAGTCCCGGTCTCATCCTGGAAATACTGCATGAAGACCAAATTCCAGAGCTCCAGGAACCGGTTGCTTCCCTTCTCGATCAAAGCACTGGGCTCGCCCTCCTCCATATCCGGGTCGATATCATAATGGATCTCCGAACAGGGTCCGCATGGCCCTGTCTCGCCCATGGCCCAAAAATTGTCTTTTTTTCCGAACCTGAAAATCCTCTCTTCAGGAACGCCTATGTCTCCGTTCCAGATCCGGAAGGCTTCCTCATCTTCCTCATAGACCGTCACATAGAGGCGGTCTTTCCTGAGCTTGAAGACCTCGGTGACGAGCTCCCAGGCGAACGCAATGGCTTCTTTTTTAAAATAGTCCCCGAAGGAGAAATTCCCCAGCATCTCGAAAAAAGTGTGATGCTTATTCGTCCTTCCGACCTGTTCGAGATCATTGTGCTTTCCGGAAACCCGCAGGCACTTCTGGACTGTGGCCGCTCTCTTATAACTTCTCTTTTCCAGGCCGAGAAAGATATTTTTGAACTGGTTCATCCCGGCGTTGGCGAAAAGAATGGTCGGGTCGTCCTTGGGGAGCAGAGAGGAGCTCGGGATGATTTTGTGATTTTTTTTGGAGAAGAAGTCGAGAAAGGCTTCTCTGATCTCCTGGGCTCTCATGGAGTCTCTTCTTCTGTGTTCCCCCCAGGTTCTCCTCTTTCCACTTTGCCCATGCCCTGTTCCATCTCCTCGAGAGCGATGTCGAGAGTGGACTGGATGCCCATGACCCGCAGCTTGAAGTTGTCCGGGTTGGTGGAGTAGCGCAGCCCCTGCTCGAAGGAGATGTAGCCATCCCGGTAAAGCTGAAAGATGGACTGGTCAAAGGTCTGCATGCTATACTGAGAAACGCCGGCGGCAATGGCATCGCGGATGAGGCTCGTCTTTTCTTTGTCCTGGATACACTCTTGGATATAGGGTGTGCTGATCATAACCTCGACAGCCGGGACTCGCCCCTGCCCGTCCATCCGGGGGATAAGCCTTTGGGAAATAACAGCCTTGAGGAGGCTGCCCAACTGCAGGCGGACCTGTCTCTGATGATGGGGGGCAAAAACAGAGACGATGCGGTTGACGCTTTCGGGGGCGTCCAGTGTATGGAGGGTGCTGAATACCAAGTGACCGGTTTCGGCAGCCAGGATGGCGGTTTCTATCGTGTCCAAGTCTCTCATCTCTCCGACGAGGATGACGTCGGGGTCTTCACGCAGGGTCGCCCGCAAGCCTCGCGAGAAACTCGTCACGTCCATGCCGACTTCTCTCTGGCTGATCGTGCTTTTTTTATCCTTATGGAGATATTCGATCGGGTCTTCGATGGTGATGATGTTTTCCCTGCGGTGGATGTTAATGTAATCAATCATGGCCGCCAGGGTCGTCGTCTTGCCGCTACTTGTTGTCCCGGTGACTAAGACCAACCCTCTTTGGAGCAAAGAGATTTTTTCCAAAACTTCCGGAAGGAGGAGCTGTCGGACGGTCTTCACTTCAAGCGGAATGATCCGCAGGACGATGGCAATGGAACCGCGCTGCTGAAAAATGCTTCCCCTGAACCGCCCAAAACCGGGCAGGCTGTAAGCTAAGTCGAGGTCAAAGTCTTCTTTTCTTCTCGCTTTCTGGTAATCCGTCATCAACTGGTCACCCAGCTCTTGGGTGTCTTTGGACGTCAGCCGGGGAAACCCGGTTAAGGGAATAAGCGTTCCATGGACGCGGATGATGGGATGGTTGCCGGCCTTGAGATGCAGGTCGGAGGCATCCCTCTCAATGGCGACTTTCAAGAGTTCATCTATTTCCATTCTCCACCTCTCTTAAATTCTTAAATCAAATATAAGTGAGCCAATGATAAGTGTCTTCCCTCTCGCCGTTGATGTAAGCGAAAAATTCATCCTGAAGCCTCTTGACCACTGGGCCGCGCTTTCCCGTCCCGATGACGATCTTATCAATCGAGCGGATCGGCGTTATCTCGGCGGCAGAGCCGGTGAAGAAGACCTCATCGCAGATATAGAGCATCTCCCTGGGGAGGGTCTCCTCGATGAGGCGCATCCCTTTTTCCCTGATCAACGTGATGACCGAATCCCTGGTGATCCCGGGCAAGACCGATGAGGATAAGGGAGGCGTATAAGTCGCGCCATTATAGACCAGGAAGATATTTTCTCCGCTGCCTTCGCTGATATGGCCTCGAATATTGAGGGCAATCCCCTCGGCATATCCGTCTAAGAGGGCTTCCATTTTGATGAGCTGGGAATTCATGTAGTTTGCGCCGGACTTGGCCAAGGCCGGAAACGTGTTGGGAGCCATCCGCCACCAGGAAGAAACCTTGACATCCACGCCGTTTTCCAGGGCTTCATCGCCCAGATATTTTCCCCAATTCCAGACAAGGATGGCGCAGTCGACAGGGTTCGGGAAAGGATCCACACCCAGGGCCCGATAGCCGCGATAGATGATCGGCCGGACGTAGGCGGATTTCATGCCGTTGGCTTTGATCGTCTCAATGATGGCCCGGTTGAATTCCTCCATAGTATAGGGGACGTCCATGCGGTACATCTTGCAGGAGTTGTATAACCTCTTGGTATGAGTTTCAAGGCGAAAGATGGCCGTTCCTTTGGGCGTTTCATAAGCCCGGAACCCCTCAAACAAGGAGCTCCCGTAATGAATGACATGCGAAGCGATATGGATTTTGGCGTCTTTCCAGGGAACAAGCTGGCCGTTCATCCAAACTTTTCCGTTCTCATTAAAAGGACTCATGTATGACTCCTCGTTGATAATAATGCCCTTTTATTTCCTTTGGAACACTTGGACTTTCAAAACAAATGTTATCTGAATCGCACCTCCAAGTCAAACATCTCAATTCCCCTCCCCGCAATGGGGACAGCTTTTTGTCTTGAGCGGGAGAGGACGGCGGCAGTTCCAGCAGAGCTCTGTTTTCGTCTGCTCTCTTGCTTTTATCCGGCTCAAGATATCATCAATTTCCTCCCGTTTTGTCTCCTTTCCCTTGAGAGAGGACAACGCCCGGATGACCTCTGATGTCCTTTGATAGCGCTCTTCTACCTTAGACGCCAGGCATTTCATAATAATTTCATCGATTTCCCTGGGGATTTTACTGTTCCTGAGCCGCGGAGGGGTAATCCGTCCTTGCTGCGCCTTTTCCAGGATTTTAAACGGGTCCGGGTCAAAGATGGGCGGACGGCCGACGATCATTTCATAAAAAATGCAGCCGAGGGAATAGACATCCGACTGGTAGCTGGCCTTGCCCAGGAACTGCTCGGGAGCCATGTAAGGCGGACTGCCGATCCGCGTGGATGCGTATGGGACGTTGTTCAGCCAAGCCGAAGTCCCGAAATCTGTGATCTTGGCTGTCCCATCCTCGGAAATCATAATATTGGAAGGCCGAAGGTCGCGGTGAATAATTTTGTTCTTATGGGCGTGATCGACCCCTTGAGCAATCTGTTTGACAAAATCCAAAGCTCTCTCGCAGTCCAGCAATTTTTCTTTTTCCAGAATTTTCTCTAAAGTCTTGCCCTTCACATATTCCATGACCATAAAAAAGACCTTGTTCTCTTTCTCTGCGGCAATCATGCGGACGATATTCGGATGATTCAAGGCGGCCTGGAGGCGCGGCTCTTTGAGAAGCTTGTACAGCTCTGCCGACTGCTTATGGGGAACCTTAATAGCGACTTTTATATCAAGCCAAGTATCTTTAGCTAAATAGACGGATCCAAACCCTCCGCTGCCGAGCGAGCGGATGATCTCGTACTTTCCGACTTTCTGACCTTGGAGAAACATCTCAGGTGTTCCAAAAATGAGAGATCACGGCCAACGCCGCCAAAGCGGCTGTCTCTGACCTTAAGACCTGCTTCCCTAAGCTGACGGCCTCAAAACCTCTCTGGAGAGCGAAATTTTCCTCCTCGTTGGTCCAGCCTCCCTCCGGGCCGACCATAATAAGGACAGATGGGACTCCTCCCTCCACAGGACTCCCCGGGCCTTCTGAAAAAATATCCCGCAGATACCTCCCTCTTGTTTCGCAAAGGAGAAGCTTCCTCGACTCGCTCCTATTTTCGATGAAGGCACGAAAAGGCTGCGGGGCATAAATTGCGGGCACAAAAGACCTTCGGCTCTGTTTGGCCGCTTCAGCCGCGATCTTCTGCCATCTTTCCACTTTTTTTGCTTCTTTCTCCTGGATTTTGACAACCGAGCGCCTCGCGACCACAGGGACAAAGGAATTCATCCCCAGCTCTGCGGCCTTCTGGATGAGAAAATCCATTTTTTTGGATTTGATCAGCGCCTGGGCCAAAGTCAGATGAATCTTCGTCTCCTCTTTTTCCGCTTTCTCCAGGATGAGGAGCTTCGTCTGCTGATCTCCGACCTCTTTGACTTCAGCCAAGTAACACCCGCCTTGCTCGTCAATGAGCCAGACCTGTTTCCCGGGCTTTACCCGCAGGACCTTGCAGAGGTGATGGTGCTCCTCGCCCTCAAGAATAGCAGAGGGAAAATGAAGGCTCTTCTGCTTGATGAGAAAATGAGTCGATGTCAATCCGCTCTCTAACGAATATCTAATGAATAATATTTTTGACTTTTTCGATGAGGCTTCTATCGGGTTTATCCAGCTCTTCGCCTCGAAGCTCGGCCAACCGCCGCAGCAGCGCCTTTTCCTCTTTAGTCAAATTCTCCGGCGTCTTCACTAAAACCTTCACAAAAAGATCTCCCCTCCGGTGGCCATGAAGGTCTTTGATGCCGCGTCCTTTCAACCTGTACACTTCTCCAGACTGTGTGCCGGGATGGATCTTCACCTGCTCGGTCTCACTATCAAGGTTAGGCACTTCGATCAAAACTCCCAAGGCCGCCTGGGAGATGGAAATAAAAATCTGACAAAAAAGGTTGTTCTCCTCCCTCTCGAAGAAATCATGCTTGGCGACTCGAATAACAACATAAAGGTCTCCCCGCATGGTTTCGGCATCGCCGGGCTCCCCTTCCCCTTCGAGCCGCAGCCGAGAGCCGTCATCGACGCCGGGGGGAACCCTGATTTTGAGAGTCTTTTTCTGTTTAATCTTGCCCGAGCCCTTGCACTCCCCGCACGGAGTGGAAATGATTTCTCCCGCTCCCCGGCAACGGGAACACGTCCGGGCTACGGTGAAAAACCCCTGCTGGTAGCGCAACTGGCCTCTTCCTTGGCAAGTCGGGCAGGAAATCTTCCTCGTTCCAGGCTGCATCCCCAAGCCCTTGCATAGAGGACAGGCTTCGGCCCGGTTAAGGCTGATCTCTTTCTCGACTCCGACTGCTGCTTCTGCCAAGGTGATCTCGAGCTCGAGAGCCAAATCCCTTCCTCTCTGGGGATAATGTCTTCTTCTGCGGTCTCTCGTCCCGAAAATATCACCAAACCCAAATAAGTTACCCAAGTCCCCAAAAATATCCTCAAATCCCTCAAAGATTGACGCATCAAAACCTGAAAACCCGGTGAACCCTTGCTCTCTCAAGCCCTCATGGCCAAACCGGTCATAGGTTGTCCTTTTTTCCTGGTCGCCGAGGACGTTGTAGGCTTCGGCCGCCTCTTTGAATTTCTCTTCGGCCTCTTTGTTGCCCGGGTTTCTGTCCGGATGATACTTCAGGGCAAGCTGGCGGTAGGACCGCTTGATCTCTTCCTGGGAGGCGTTCCTGCTCACGCCTAAGACATCATAATAATCTCTCTTCGTCATATCGCTTTATGGATTCTTCTGCTGCAATCGATTTCTCTCGATGATGGCGTCGATTTCCCCTTTGCTCAGCCCGGCTGAAGGCCTGATTTCGACTTCCTGATTCATGCCTGTGATTAGGTCACGGGCGGAGACTTTTAAGATGCCGTCGGCGTCAATCTCAAACGTCACATCGATCTGGGGAATGCCGGCGGGCCCGGGCTGAATCCCGACCAGGTCAAACCGGGCCAGAAATTTGTTTTTCGAGGCCTGGAGAATCTCCCCTTGAAAAACATGAATTGTCACCCTGATCTGATTATCCTCGACCGTTGTGAAGTGCATCGTCTTTTTTGTCGGGATTGTGGTGTTCCTGTCGATGATGACCTGAAAAGTGTCATTCTCGGTTTCGATGCCCAAGGAGAAAGGCGTGACATCCAGGAGGACGACCAAGCCGTTCTTGTCTCCCCTTAATATGGCCGATTGAACGGCCGCTCCCATGGCCACGATTTCGTCGGGGTTGATGTCTTCCCGGGGCTTTTTCCCGAAAAAGTCCGCGATCGTCTTTCGGATCAGCGGCATGCGGGTCTGGCCGCCCACCAAAATGATCTCTTGGATATTCTCAGGCTTGAGGCGGCCGTCGGCCAGCACCTCCTCGATCAGAGGGATCGTCTTTTTCACCAGGTCGCCCGTCAACTCCTCAAGCCTTCTCCGAGTTATTTTTTTGTTGATATGTCTGGAGCCGCCTGATGCAGAGCAAATAAAAGGAAGGTTGATTTCGCTTTCTATCGTAAAGGAAAGTTCCCTTTTGGCCCTTTCAGCAGCTTCTTTTATCCTCTGCAGAGCTAACTTATCCTGGAATAAGTCGATGCTGTGTTCCTTTTTAAAGTCCTCGACCAGCCACTCGACAATGCGGTTGTCGAAATCTTCTCCACCGAGATAGGAATCGCCGTTGGTGGATAAGACATGGAAAATAGTATCCTGGATTTCCAGGATGGTGATGTCAAAAGTGCCCCCGCCCATGTCGAAAACAGCCACTGTCGCGTTATTCTGGGCGTTCAGGCCGTAAGCCAGGCTGGCCGCTGTCGGCTCGTTGATGACTCTCAGGACTTCCAGGCCGGCGATCTTGGCGGCATCCTTGGTGGCCTGCCTTTGATGGTCGTTAAAATGAGCCGGGACCGTGATGACGGCTTCCTCGACCGGCTCGCCGAAGAAAGACTCGGCGCAGCTCTTGAGATAGGAGAGAATCATGCTGGAGATTTCTTGAGGGCTGATCTCGTGGCCATCGACGACGACAAGGACATCCCCGTTTGGCGCTTTGCCCAGCTTATATGGCATTTTTCCCCTGGCCTCGACGACCTCTTGGGAATCGAATTTTCTCCCGATGAGCCTTTTGACGGCAAAAATGGTTTTTTCCGGGTTGGTGATAGCCTGTCTCAGGGCTAAATTCCCGACTAACTTTTCTCCTGAGGAAGTGAAGCTCACAACTGAAGGGGTTGTGGGCTGGCCTTCGAGGTTGGGAATAACTTTGGGCTTTTCTCCCTCTAAATAGGCCACGCAGGAAAAAGTCGTCCCTAAATCAATGCCGATGACATGACTCATGATTCTTCTCTCTTCTTGGGGATAAGAACTTTCACCAAAGCAGGACGAAGAAGCCGGCCATGAAGCAAGTATCCTCGTTGCAGCTCCTCAGTCACTTCAGGCTCGGCCACGGCCTCCGATTCTTCTGTTAGGACCGCCTGATGAATGGTGGGGTCGAATTTTTTATCGCTGATTTCGATGGGAACAACCCCTTTTTTCTTCATCAGATCCTGGTACTGGCGGTAAATCATCTCCACGCCTTCCTGGAAGCTCTTGCCGTCCGACTGATCCCTGCTCTGCAAAGCCCTCTCAAAATTGTCCAAGACCACAAGGAGCTCCCGGAGAAAGTCATTCAGGGCATACTGTTGATATTCCGACCGGTCTCTCTCGAATCGCTTGCGTAGATTCTCCATCTCGGCCAGCTTTCTCAAGTATTTATCCTTGAGCTCCTCTTTTTCCTTCTTGAGGGCTTTGATCTCCGCTTCTTTCTTCTTCAGCTTATTCTTCAGGTTTTTGTCGTCTTCGGGATGAGGTTTGGGAGCTTCTTGTTCAGTTTTGACCGGGGCTGCTTCTTCTTCCTTTATGGCTTCGTATTCGACCTTATCGCCGACTTCTTCGATCTCCTCAGCTTTTTTGGCGACACCTGTGTTCTCAGCATCATCTTTGGGCATGATTAACCTCTTTCATGGTCCTGGCTGATGGCCTGGCTTAGCTTTTGGGCCACCCGGTCCACCAGAGGGATGATTTTTCGATACGGGATCCTCTTTGGCCCTATGATCCCCAGAGTCCCTAAAACCTGGTTATTGTACCCGTAGTGGGAGAGGACGAGGGAACAATCGGATATGTCGGGGACGTTGGACTCTGAGCCGATTAACACCTTGACCCGCTCCAGGCTGATGAAATCAGAGAGGAGCTTGGCCAGCTTGATTTTTTCTTCGAAATTCTGAAACAGGGACTTCAATTTCTCCATGTTGAAGAGCTCAGCCTTATCGAGGAGCTTGGATGTTCCTTGAAGAAAGATCTGGCTTTCTCTTTCCTCATGAAAAATATAAGCTTTGAGAAGAGCGATGAGCTTATTGATCGCGTTCTCATAGGTCATTTTGTAACCCGGGAGCTCTTTCAGCAGATAATCCCGGACAAAGGTCAGGCTCTTACCCCGAAAATGCTGGTTCATGTATTGAGACGCCTGGTCGAGCTCCAGTTGAGTAAAATAATGATGGGTTTCGACAATCTCGGTGAGAACAAGGTTAAAGGTTGTGATTAGGATGATCATCACTTTTTCTTCGGAGATCTTGATCAAACGGACGTGGTTGAAGTTCATCTTGGAAACGCGCGGCGAGATGGCAAACCCCAAGTTGTCCGAGTGCTCGGCCAAGAGCTTTGAGACCTGAGTGAGAAGGGAACCGAAATCGCCTTTCTCTAAGGAAAAATTTTCTGGATATAGAAAGAGCGGCTCGTCGGCAAAGAGAGTCTCATCGAAAAGGCTGTTGACGTAAAACCGCAATCCTTTGTCTGTGGGCACTCTTCCGGCCGACGTGTGGGGCTGCGCAAGGTAGCCCATCTCCTCGAGCTTGGCCATAACATTGCGGATTGTCGCCGGCGAATCAGGCAGGACCTTTTTTTGGACAATTAGCCCAGAGCTGACCGGCTTTCCTAACTTTAGATAGTTCTCGACAATAGCATTCAGGACGATTTTGTCTTTCTCTCGAAGAATGAAATTGCGGGACATATCACCTTCAAAAATTTTATAGCATTAGAGGGCTCTTCAAATCAAGTGATCCGCAGCCCGGCATAGCCTACAACCTCATCATAGTTCCCTGAAGTGTCTCCTGACGTTTGATACCGGATGAGCTCGGCTTTTTTGGCCCCTAATTCCTTGGCCGCGAGGATGGCGGCAGTCGTAGGCTGGAAACCGCACATGCTGATGTCTTGTTTCTGGACTACATCAAAGAGCCCCCGGGCATCGAGCGCCAGCACCTTCTCGATCGCCAGAAAATCCTTCCGCTTGGCCGTCTCCTGGCTGACATAGTGGCTCATGTCGGTGCTGGCCACGATCAAAACGTCTTGGCCGGACTCTCTTATTCCCCCGGCAACGGCCCGGGCCAACTCCTCCAATTCTTGATAATCCGCCATGGGCGAAATACAGATAGGCACAATGGAAAAATCTTGCCTCAAATATTGAATGAAGGGGAGCTGCACTTCAAGGGAGTGTTCTTGAGCATGGGCTCTTTCTTCTTCCTCGATCAAGGAAGACCGCTTCAAGATAGCCTGGGCCAGCGTGGAGTCGAGGGGGACATCGCCTAAGGGAGTCTGCCAAGCCCCCTTCGTCATAACGGCAAAAAGTGAGCGCATTCCCCTGTGACTGGGCCCCTGGATGATGAAATGCTCCGGGAGCAAAACAGAAGAAAAAACAGCGCCGGCCACATAGCCGGAATAAATAAACCCGGCATGGGGAGAGACAACCGCCAAAGCCTTCTCTTTCCTCTTCTTCTGGTCGACCATCTGCCTGAGCATCTCCCTGAGCTCTTCGGCTCTTCCGGGATAGAAATAGCCGGCGACCGCAGGCTTGCGAATCATTTTTCCCTCACAAACTTATAGATTCTCCCTCTTTTCCTTGAAAGCGATCTTCAGGTTCTTCAGTTCCTCCAGGATGGGCTTGTAGATATCGGGAAGCACGGGAATGTGGACTCCCTTTTCTTTGATCTTCCCTTCGAGGATCAGCTTCGTGCCGAGAGCGGCAGGAAGTCCGACCGTCCGGGCCATGGATGAATCTCCATAGGGAATGCCGAAATCGATAAGCGTCGATATGATTTTTTCTTTCTGGCCTTTCGGATAAGAAGCGATGAACTCGTGCTGCAGGATGATCATGTCCCGCTCCCCTTCTTTATACTCAAGCTTTTCGATCATGCGGGCAGCGACGATATCCAAGGCCGAGCCTTTCTGGACCGGCAGGGGCTCGTCACTCAAGAGGCCGAGCCACTCCAGCCTTCGGATGATGGCCAAGCCGGGAGTGATCCCGAGATAGTTGCAGACCGCCTTTTGCAGATCCTTAGCCCGGGTGCCGATGAGCTTCCGGATAAAACCAGCGTAGGTCAGGCCCGTCCAATCTTTTTCTTCCTGGTCCAAAACGCCGAGCTGGACCATCTTCTTGATCGTCTCGCACCAGCCGACATTCCGCAGAGTTCCCCGGAGCATCGTTTTTGTCTCCGGGACTCCATAGAGGTCAATGTAAGGAAGGGAGTTCCGGTTGGGATAGCCTTCGAAAACTCCCAAACCCTCGATCGTGCGCAGGGTATAGCTTTCGAAGAGCTTTTCTGAAGGGATGAAGACCTCTTTTCCATCCATCATATATTGGGCCGGATTTTTTCCAGCCAGAAGCACTCCCACCGGGCTCCAGGAGAACTTGTATCCGAGGGGATTGGTGTTGGCCTCAGGAGCGGGCAAGCCTCCGCAGAAAGAGATAAAGCTTAAGAGCTTGCCGCCCTTGTCGTGGATTTCATTGATGACCCGCATGGCTTCCATGTGGTCAATGCCCGGGTCGAGCCCTAATTCATTGAGGATGATGATGCCGGCCTTCCTGGCATCGCCGTCCAACTTCTTCATGGCCTCGCTGACATAGGAGGTCGTGACCATCTGTTTTTTGTGGGCGATACAGAATTCGGCCACCTTGGGGTGGAATGAGTAGGGGACCATACTGATGACCAAGTCTGCCCTCGATACTTCCTGTTTCAAGCCTTCCTCGCTCTTCAGGTTGAGCTCCTTGGCCACTCCGCGGGGATGTCCCTCGATAAGCTTCTCCGCCTTGCTCACCGTCCGGCTGGCGACCTCCACCTGGAGATCGGGCTGATCCAACAGATACCGAACTAATGGCCTGGCGACCAGACCTGCGCCTAAGATTAAGACTTTCTTCATGGATGACTCCTTTCTGATGAGTGAATAAAATTCCGCATATATTCATAGTCCGGGGCGAACTCCCCCCGGAAAAGAATAACGGCTTTCTTGAGAGGAAGAGGAAGAAGGCAATGGGCAAAATCCCTGGAGAAATCGGCCGAGGCAAGCGCGGAAATAAAAGGCTTGAGCGTTTGACTGAAAAAGACAGAGGATTCCAGTGAAATCTCGGCCGGCAGGTTATCCACAGCCATGACAACCGGACCCCTGCCCGCAAATCCTTCTTTCGCTTCGTCTTCGCGCACGTCGTAAGTAAAAACAGGGTCTGAAGGATTAGTGCACTTCAGGGTGCATTCGACGCCGCCGTTGATGTCGCAGGAGATGTCCCCGATGACGCGAAGGCGGGGCGTTTCCTCGCCGCTATAAAGCTTCTTTAGGAATTTTTTTGTTACGAATCGTGGGTAACGGGGCGACCAGAAGATGGCATTCACAAAAACAGTCAAATAAGGAATAGATTTCTCTAAAACAGGCTTATATTTCTCGGGATGATCGTAATAATCTTGAAGGTCAAACTTCTCCTCTGCAGCCTTGGGCTTTACCATGTCCTGTTCTTTGAACACCGTTTTGTAGATTCTTCTATCAGAGTAATTCTTTTTTTTAAAGAATTCGCTCAATCGGCTCGGCTCTATCTCCTCAAACGGCAAGAGGTCAAAAATTTCCTGCGCTCCCTGGGAGACGTGGCCGTACCCGGCGAACCCGAAGATTAAAGGGACGAGCGAGGAATCCAGTCCGTGATTGTAGATTTCCCAGCCCACCTTCTTGATGGACTCCTGGGCTTCGACCAGGCTGGCATAGTCGATTGTCTTATGGATCGAAGAAAAGGAATTTTCTATTCCCTCAGCCTTGAGACGCTGCCCCAAAGCCCAAAGGGTGTCGGTCATCCCGGCCTGGCCCGCCTGCCTCCCGAAAAAGACCAGCCGGCGGCCCTTCTCATCGACAATCCTCTCATAATCAATCAGAGTCGAGCGCCGGTCCATCATCCTCTTGAGCATGGGCATGTTGTGGGACTGCCCCTTGATGGTATGAGAAAAAAACACATAGACTTTCTCGTCCTGGAAAAAATCCAACGGAATCTCTTTGACGGCCAAGATAATCGAACAGGGCGAGAGGTCCTCCGAGACTTTGGCTCCTTCTCTGCGGTAATCCTCGTCAGCAAAGACCCGAATGGATGAGGGCTGGATCCAGATTTCGACAGGGAGATCGCGCATCAATTCCCGGGCATGCACCGGGATGAGCGGCACTCTTCGTTCCCAGGGATTCTTGTCCTCCCGGCGTATCCCGATCAAGGTTTTTTCGGCCAATTTTTTTCCTTATTAGAGGTGGAATTATGTCATAAACGGGCTATCCGGTCAATCAATTGGGGACGGTTCTCCCAGAGAACCGTCCCCAGCAGTGATGAAGCATTTCCGTTTCCGTGATGATCATGGAGCCCTTCGATGTCACTAAAGAGCT
>CAZKEW010000030.1:0-17288 GCA_964551885.1 uncultured Eubacteriales bacterium | reverse complement strand
AAGCGAGGAATCTCAAATTGAGATTGCCACGGCCAAGAGGCCTCGCAACGACGGCTGAGGACGTGAGCAAATTTGCCTCGCTGGGAGCAAATTCGCGTGCCTTCGAGCCCACACCCCGAGCCAGTTTGACAAAGAGAGGCTAATTGGTATAATAGGATAACTTTAAAAGAGAAAGAAAGTGATTATCGATATCGATAAAATCCCCAAAGATGGGATCAATGTCTCCAGGGATTTTGAGTTCCTCAACATCGACCTGGTGGAGGAGAATACCATCTTCCTCTCCCCCACGCATGCCGAGGTCGTTATCCGCCGGGTCGGCGAAGAGATCTGGATCAAGGGGAAGTTGACTGCCCGATTGAGCTTTATCTGTAGCCGCTGCCTCGCCCCCTTTGAGTATCCTGTGGATTCCTCCTTCGACCTTGTCTATCTTCCCGAAGAGCTGGATATGATGAGAGAAGGGCTCGATGAGGAAGATTTGAGCACGGGCTTTTATAATAACAACCAGATTGACCTCCGCGAGGTGATCCTCGAACAGCTCAACCTGACGTTTCCACTCAAGCCGCTCTGTTCAGAGGATTGCGAAGGCATCTGCGCTGTTTGCGGCCAGGTCAGGCGGGGCTCCAACTGCGCCTGCCAGGTGAAAGAGGAGGAGCCTCGATTGCGAAAATTAAAAAATTTTGTGAGAGATAAGAGATAAATGCCTAACCCAAAAAGAAGACATTCCCATTCGCGAAAAGGGAAAAGAAGGGCTCATGACGCCCTGACTCTTCCGACCTTTTCCATCTGCTCGAACTGCGGAACCCCCAAATTGCCTCACCGGGCTTGCCCGGAATGCGGCTTCTACCGCGGACGGCAGGTAATCGAAGAAGCAGAAACCGAATAATGGGGAAGCGGATGAAAATCGCCGTGGATGCGATGGGGGGGGACTTTGGCCCTCGAGTCACGGTGGCTGGTGCCCTGCGCGCCTCCGAAGACTACGGCCTCGAAGTCATTCTCGTCGGCGTCGAAGACATCATCAAAAAAGAGTTCGAGAGACTCCCCCACGCCAAAGCCAAGTGCACGGTCATCAACGCGCCTGAAGCCATCGGTATGGGCGAGGGAATCTTTTCCCTGCGGAGGAAGTCCAAGTCCTCCATCCGCGTCGGGGCGCAGCTCGTCAAAGAGAGGCTGGCCGACGCTTTTGTCTCCACCGGAAATACGGCCGCTGTCGTCTATATTTCGAGGAAGGTCCTGGGGGTTCTGCAGGGTGTCGAAAAACCCGCCCTGGCCCTCCTCGTGCCGACACTCAAAGGCCTGACTCTCCTCATCGATGTGGGAGCCAGCGTCGACTGCCGGGCCCATCATCTTGAGCAGTTTGCCATAATGGGCCGAGTCTTCATGGAGACCGTGCTGGGACTCGAAAATCCCCGCATCGGTCTGATGAGCATCGGGGAGGAGGAATCGAAGGGAAATGACCTGACCCGGGAAGTCTTCGAGAGGCTCGAAGCTTCTTCCTTTAATTTCATCGGCAACGTGGAGGGCAAGGATATTTTCTCGGGGAAAGCCGATGTCATCGTCAGCGACGGCTTTACCGGCAACGTGGCCCTGAAAGTCAGTGAGGGTGTGGTGGAAATGCTCTCTCATCTGGCCCGCCGGGAGATCACAAAAAACTTTCTGGCGAGAGTGGGGCTTTTCCTGATGAAAAAGAATCTCAAACGTCTCTACAAGAGGGTTGATTATTCCGAGTACGGCGGCGCCCAGCTCTTGGGGATTAATGGCGTTTGCATCATCGGCCATGGTCGCTCCAACCCTCAGGCGGTGAGGAGCGCGGTGCGGCTGGCCAGAGACTTTGTCGTCCACCGGGTTCAAGAAAAAATCCAGGAAGAGATGGCCAAATTCTCAGGAGTAACCCATGGGATCAAAGCCTAACCTGACATTTTCGGGGAAAACTGCTCTTGTCACCGGCGCTTCTCAAGGCATCGGTGAAACCCTTGCCCTGGAGCTGGCCGGAGAGGGGCTGGTTGTCATCCTCGTTGATATCCAGAAAGAGAAGCTGGAGGAGGTCGCCCACAGAATCGGCCAGGCCGGCGGAAAGGCATTTCCTTTCCAAGCCGATGTCTCGAAGTTTGACCAAGCTGCAAGCGTCGTTGAGGCGGTTATCAAAGAGCATGAGACCCTCGATTATCTGGTCAACAATGCCGGCATCACCAGGGACAACTTGGTCATGCGCATGCGCGAGGAAGAATGGGATGCGGTCCTCGCTGTCAACCTGAAAGGCGTTTTCAATTTTTCTAAAGCCGCCATCCGTCCGATGATCCATACCCGTTTTGGAAGGATTGTCAACATCTCCTCTGTGGTCGGAGCGATGGGGAATCCCGGCCAGGCCAATTATGCCGCCTCCAAGGCGGGCGTTATCGGGTTGACCAAATCTTTAGCCAGGGAAGTGGCCGGGCGGGGCATCACGGTGAACTGTGTTGCTCCCGGATATATCGCCACAGTGATGACGGAGAGTCTCCCCGAAGCCGTGAAGAAGGCTTCCTTGGATATGATCCCGATGAAGAGGATGGGCACGCCGGCCGATGTGGCCCGGGCGGTCAAATTCCTTCTTTCTGATGAAGCGTCGTACATCACAGGCCAAGTCATCCACGTCAACGGCGGGATGTATATGTAACGGCTTGAAATAAACAGGAGGTAACAATGGAAAGAGAAGAACTCTTGAAAAAGGTCAGGACGATTGTAGCCGACAAGCTGAGCATCAGCGAAGACCAGGTCACAGAAGGAGCTTCGTTCATCGAGGATTTAGGCGCCGATTCGTTGGATACTGTGGAGCTAGTCATGGCGTTAGAAGACGAGTTCAGCCTTGACATTCCGGATGAAGAGGCTGAGAAGTTGACGACAGTGGGCAAAGCCCTCGACTATATCCAGACACGCCTCTCCAAGTAAGACATATCTTTCATGGACGTTTTCTGCTCCGTGCCCAAGACATCTGCAGGCCGAAGGGTGGTTATCACCGGCATCGGCCTGGTCACTCCCCTGGGGCTCGGAAGGGAAAAGAATTGGGAGGCCCTGCTGCGGGGGGAGAGCGGGATTGGGCGCATCACGCGGTTTGACACATCCGGTTATACCACCCGGATCGCCGGCGAAGTCAAAAATTTTGACCCTCTCATTTTCATCGACAAGCGAGAAGTCCGCAAGATGGACCTGTTCATCCAGTTCGCTGTGGCTGCGGCCCATCTGGCCGTCGAAGATGCCGGGATCGAAGTCGGCGCTTTAGAGGGAGAGAAGACGGGCGTTTACATCGGCTCCGGCATCGGCGGGATCGGGACGATCGAAGAAATGCACACAATCTTGCTGGAGAAGGGCCCTGACCGGGTTTCGCCTTTCTTCCTCGTCGCCAGCATCATCAACGAAGCGTCTGGCCAAGTCTCCATCAGGTACAGGAGCAGGGGACCCAATTCCGCCACGGCCACGGCCTGCTCGACGAGCACGCACGCCGTCGGTGATTCTTTTCGCCTGATTTCAAGAGGAGATGCGGACCGGATGCTGGCCGGCGGCGCAGAGGCGCCGCTCTCGCCACTCGGCGTGGCCGGTTTTTGTGCTATGCGCGCCTTGTCGGTGCGAAACGATGCCCCCCAGAAGGCTTCCCGGCCGTTCGATGCCGAGCGGGACGGGTTTGTTATGAGCGAAGGAGCCGGCGTGCTTCTGCTTGAAGAGCTGGGCGCGGCCCTGAAGCGCGGGGCGAAGATCTATGCGGAAATCATCGGCTACGGAATGAACGCCGATGCCTATCATGTCACAGCTCCCGCAGTGGATGGAGAAGGAGCCAGGGGAGTGATGCAGCGGGCTTTGGACGATGCGGGCATAGACCCCAAGGACGTCGGCTATATCAATGCCCACGGGACCTCCACTCCCTATAATGACAAAATCGAAACCCTGGCCATCAAAAAAGCGTTCGGCGAGCAGGCCCGCCGCGTCGGCGTGAGCTCGACGAAGTCGATGACAGGACACTTGTTGGGCGCGGCCGGAGCCCTGGAGGCGGGCATCGCAGCGCTTTGTCTGGACAACCAGGTCATGACCCCGACCATCAACTACGAGCATCCCGACCCGGAGTGCGACCTGGATTATGTCCCCAACAAGGCGCGGCCGGCGGAACTCGTCTATGCGCTCAGCAACTCCTTCGGTTTTGGGGGGACTAACGGCTCTCTGGTCTTAAAACGGTATGAAGGAAAAAAGGCTTAGCTTTCCTGCCCGGCCTTTTAAATAAATTCATAAGGAGGGGAATGTGAACATTCTCGTCTTCGTCAAAAGAGTCCCGGACACAGAATCGAAGATCAGGATCAACCCGGAAACGAACTCTGTGGTCGAAGAGGGGCTTAATTTCGTCATCAGCCCTTATGATGAATATGCGATGGAAGAAGCCCTGCGGATTCGGGAGGCTAAAGGGGGCAAAGTAACGGCCGTCACCGTGGGCCGGGATGAGTCGCGGGTCATTTTGAGAAAATGCCTGGCCATGGGAGCTGATGAGGCCGTGCTCATCAAGGACCCCTTGCCGGAGGCTTATGACGGGCTGAGGACGGCAAGGATCATCGCCGGGTTCATCCAGAAAAAGTTCCCCGATTATAAGCTGCTGCTTTTCGGGAAGCAGTCCGTCGGCGCAGACAATTCTCAAGTCCCGGCGATGGTCGCGGAGTTATTGGGCCTTCCTCAGGCCAACGTCGTGGTGAAGCTCGAGGTCGAAGGAGACAAAGGAGTAGCTTACCGCGAGATTGAAGGCGCGCAGGAGAAAGTCGCCTTTCCGCTTCCCGCCGTCATCAGCGCCCAGAAGGGACTCAACGAGCCCCGGTATGAGACTCTGAAGGGGATCATGATGGCCAAGAAAAAGGAAATTCCTATTATACCGATAGAAGAACTCGGGTTTAAGCCGGAAGACTTGGCTTCTCAAGTCGAGATTACCAGGATGGAGATGCCTCCGACCAGGCAGGCCGGGAAGGTCGTGACCGGGCCTCCTGAAGAAACGGCCAGACAGCTCGTTGAGTTCTTGCACAACGAAGCCAAGATCATTTGAGGAGGGGAACGATGATACTGACATATATCGAGCTCAAGGACGACAAGATAAAGAAGGCTTCGCTGGAAGCTCTCTCCGAAGGGAAGAGGAAAGCCGCCGAGTTGAACAAAGAACTGGCCGCCGTGGTCGTCGGGACAGGGAAAGAAGGCCTTGCGCCGGAAATCTTTTCTTACGGGGCTTCCAAGGTTTATCTTTTGGAAAATACTGCTTTCAGCCGATATTCGACTCAGGATTATGCCTTCGCCTTGGCCGCCTTGGCACAGAAGATCAACCCTGAGGTCATCTTTTTTCCGGCTACCTCGCAAGGCAAAGACCTAGCCCCGAGGCTTGCGGCAAAGTTAGGGGTGAGCCTGGCTTCCGACTGTACAAATATTTCCGCGAAAGACGGCAGACTCGAGTTTTTGCGTCCGATCTTCGCGGGCAAAGCCTTTCTGTCGTTCACTCTCAAATCTTCACCCCAAATAGCGACGCTCCGTCCGAATGTCTTTCCTTTGGCTGAGGCAGCGGCGCGGGAAGGAGAGCTGGCCCGAGAGGCCATCGCTTTCTCTGCTGATCAGCCGAAAGCGCAGGTTACCGAGGTCCTCCAGGAGCGCGGCGGCGAGATGGATGTTTCCGAGGCCGATATCATCATCTCTGGAGGGAGGGGGATGAAAGGGCCGGAAAATTTTGAACTTCTTCGGCAGCTCTCTTCGCTCATCCCCCGCTCTGCTGTGGGCGCTTCCCGCTCGGCCGTTGATTCGGGCTGGATCGGCCATCAGCACCAGGTGGGGCAGACGGGGAAAACCGTTTCTCCCAACCTATACATGGCTTTTGGCATTTCAGGCGCCATTCAGCATCTGGCCGGGATGTCTTCTTCCAAAGTCATCGTGGCGGTGAACAAGGACCCCGATGCTCCCATTTTCAAGGCGGCTGATTTTGGGGTCGTCGGCGACCTTTTCCGAGTCATCCCTCCCCTCAAAGAAGCGCTCAAAAAAGCCCTGGGATAAGCCCCTGGGGGACGTTCCCTGAGGTGCCACCCTACCCTTTATTGATTACTCATGAGGCATGTTATTTCTGGTTTTCCGGTTGCGCTTGCTGTTTGATGATCTCGAGAAGCAGGCGGTTTTTCTCCGACCGGCTCTCGCCGACGCTCGTCACATAAATCGCCGGGTCATCCACCACCGGACATTTGGTCTCGCAGATTCCACAGCCGATGCAGAGGTCCAGGTCAATGACCGGCGCCAGCGGAGTTTGTATAGTTCCATCGGGAAGCAAAACCGGGGTCTTGACCAGCTTGATGGCCTTGGGCGAAGTCGGGCAGTGCTCCTCACAGACGATACAGGGCGAGCCGAGCACGTAAGGAATGCAACGGTTCTTGTTGACCCAAGCTGTTCCTATCACGACTTTGATTTTTTCTTCGATGGTGAGCTCTTTGATGGCTCCAGTGGGGCAAACCTGGGTGCAGAGCGAACAGTAGTACTCGCAGTACCCAATCCTGGGTATCAGCACAGGCGTCCATATTCCTTCCGGCCCTGCTTCCCCTAAGGCCGGCTGCAAAGCGTTGGTCGGGCAGGCCTTCATGCATTCGCCGCACTTGACGCATTTCTGGAGGAATTTGGGCTCGGGCAGAGCGCCGGGCGGTCGGATGAGCTTGGCCGATGCCCGCTTTCCGGCAGGCGTAATCCGGAAGAAGGGAACGGCGACAAGCGAAAGCAAAGATGTAAAGATCAGTTTGCGCCGCGAAAGGTCGACGGATTCGATTTTCTCAGGCGCCGCTTTCACAGGAAAAGAAACGGCGCTTGTCGGACAAATAGCCGCGCACGTGTAGCAGTAGACGCACTCCGAGCTCCGCCACTCTTCATTGGGATAGGGATTGGCCTGGGTTTCACAGTGCAGGGTGCAGAGGTTGCACTTGGTGCACTTTTCCTCGTCGATCCTCACCTTCCCGACATTCCAGCGCGAGAGAAGACCAAGCAGAGCTCCGGCCGGACAGAGATAGCGGCACCAGAATCTTTCTTTGGAAATATTAAGCAGGGCGATGCCAAAGAACAGAAGGCTGAGCAGGAATCCCTGCTCGAACGTTTGATTCAGGGAGAGGGTGCCGAAAAATTGGGCAAGGGCGTCGCCGATTGAAGAGAGCCGAATGCTGTAGAGCAGGCCTATGAAAGCCGAAGACGCGCGAGCGAACCCGGGAATGATCCCCGTGGCGAAAGACCGGTAGAGGAACGAGAGCGGGTCAAGGATTCCCACTAAGTCCAGAGTAAAAATGCTTCCGACAAGCACAAAAATAAGAATGTAATATTTCCAGGCCAGGCGGCTGCGGCCGTCAATTTTCGGTTTCAGAAGCTTGGCCCGCTTAAAGATGAAGGAAAAGAACTGCTGGACGGCTCCGAGGGGGCAGGCCCAGCCGCAAACAAACCTCCCCGCGACAAAAGTGATGACAATGGTGATCGCTGCCAGGACGAAGGAGGCGAAAATGGCTCTCGCGGCCAAAGACGTCGCCAGAGCCAGCAGGGGGTCGAAATGAAAAAAGACCTCAACCTGACCGATGTAGTCTTTTCCTGTGAAATGAGTGACAAAAAGGAGATAGAGAAAAAGGCTAAAAAATCCAACCTGGCTGAGGATGCGGAGAATCTGAAGGAGCCTGTATTTTTTAGACCGTTCTTTTTTCAATAGTGAGCTTCTCCAAGGTCATTTGGCCCAGTCCACGCTTTTGGGCGATCCCAAGATAAGCCAGCTCTTCGGGCTTAATGTCGAAGAAAGTCGCTCCCATGGCATCAACGGCCACATAATTCACTCCGGCGACGATGGTCTTTTGGAGCTTCACGTCCGACGTCCGCCCTCCCTGAGGGCCATTCCTGATGAGGATGCGGTAGGCATCGAGCACGGTGAGGGTGGGGTTGAAAAAAGCCGCCAGGTCAACCATGGCCTCGTCGAGCTTTTGATGGAGCTGATTGCGCGCGCCGCCAATGGCCCCCAGCCAGTTCTTCATGCTCAAGGTCAGGCGGGAGAGGCTGTGGTGTTTGGCGATGGGAACGTTGATGAGCTTATCCGCTTCGACGAAATCGGTGAAGACTTCCCATTCCTTGAGCCATTGGCCCCGCAGCGCCATTTTTTTCAAACGGTAGGGATTGACAAAGGGGACTTTGGCGCCTGCCGCCTTGGCCGCATCGGCAATCCCGGAGCGGGCATAGCATCTCTGGGCCTGGTTGGTGGTGTTATCCATCACCGTGACTTCTTTGGCCCCGGCTTCGAAACACAGCTCCACCAGGGTTTTGATGACATCGGGGTTTGTGCAAGCCGCCAGCTCAGGGGTCCTGTCCCAGCCGATATTCGGTTTGATCATGACTTTATCGCCTTTGGCGACGAACCTTTTCATCCCTCCCAATGCCGCGAGAGCTTCTTTGGTGATCAGCGCGGGAGATTCTCCCTGGATCATGGCCAAATCAGGAAAATTTTTCGCTTGGGCCAACAGGGAGGGAGTAAATCGAAGAAGCACGCTTCCCAGCGCCACATCTTTTAAAAAATCACGTCTATTCATGGCTGCTTATCCTTTTCCCAAAGCGCGCATGTATTCGAGGATGCCCTCATAGATGCCCTGGGCCACCTGCTTCCGGTAGGCCGGGCTTTTCAACCTTTCTTCTTCCTGAGCGTTGCTCAGGTGGGAGATTTCCACAAGCACCGAAGGCATCTCGCCGCCGATGAGGACCCAGAAGGGGCCTCCTTTGGCGCCCAGGCTCTGGACAGGGCCGTACTTTTGAGACAGCCATTTTACCAGATTTCGCTGGATTTTTTCAGCCAGGTCCCTGGATTCCACGATTTTGCTGTTCTGGACGATCTTCTTGATCGTCGCCTGCATTTCGCTGATGTTCTTGGTGGAGGTGGCATTTTCCTGGGCGGCAATCTCGTTGACCTGGGGGTCGGGGCTGAAATTGAGAAAGAACGTTTCCACGCCCTGGCGCTTCCTGTTGCGGTGGGCGTTGGCATGAACGGAGATGAAGAGGTCTGCATTCTGTTGGTTGGCGATGACGGTCCGGTTTTCGAGAGGAAGGTAAATATCCGATTCCCTTGTCAGGATCACATTCAGCCCCTTGCCGGCGACGAGCAGGTTCCGCAGCTCCAGCGCCACATCGAGGGCGACGTCCTTCTCCTTCTGGCCCTTCCGGCTGATGGCGCCCGGGTCTTGGCCGCCGTGGCCGGGGTCGATGACGATTGTTTGAATGCCCAGGCCGAGCTGGCGGATCATGCTGTAGCCGGAAGGCGTCGGCTCGGCCGGCCGAGGGGTCTTCTCCGGCGGCGCCCCGGGAGCGGCTTCTTTGGGATAAATATCGATGACGACGCGGAAGGGGTCAAAGAGGGGGAAGACCTGATAGCGTTCGATTTTCGCAGGGTCGATCTCGGCGACAACCCTGACGGTCGTGGAAGTCTTCTGGGCGATGCGGATCTCTCTGAGATAATCGCATTTAGCGGTAAACGTCTTGCCGTGAAGGATAGGATTCAGGCGGGCCTGGTAGATATCCACATAAATCCGGTCAGGGTCCTTGAGCTCGGCGGAGGAATACTCCCTCAGCTTCCCGATATCGACGACGATCCGGGTGTGGGTCGGGTGGGTGTAAGACCGGAGGTCGTAGACTTCCACCGTCGATTGCGCGGAAGGGGAAAGAGGGAGAAGAAAGACGAGAAGAGCGGTAAAGATAAAGGCGAAGCTTTTCCGGAACACAACTAATTCTTACTTATGTTATAAAAATAATAAGGCATGGTCAACGCGCTCGCCCTTCAGGCGCCATACTTCTTCAGCTTTCCCGCATGGGCCAGCATCAGCGGCACGGCCGAGAGGGAAGGAAAGCGGCCGAGAAAGCCGTGGCTGCAGGCGCGCTCTGAGAATTGAGCCACATCGTCCGGGAAAGCGGACTGGGAAACCAGGAGGAACGGGTTGGGATGCCAGGAGTGGGACTTGAGCGCGCAAGGCGTCGAATGATCTGAAGTCACGACCAGGACATCGGGCTTGAGGGCTTCGAGCCGGGGGATGAACCGGTCGATCTCTTCGATAGCCCTGACTTTGGCTTCGTAATTGCCGTCCTCTCCGGCAGCATCCGTTTTTTTGTAGTGGACATAAAAGAAATCGAAAGCGCCGTAATTTGCTTCGAGGGCGTCAATGAGATCATGAGTCTCCGGGCCCACGTCTATAACCTCCATCCCGAGAAGCCTGGCCAGCCCCTTGTACATCGGATAGTTGGCGCAGGCGGCCGGCTTTATCTTGTAAAGCTCGGCCAGGGTCGGAAGGGCAGGGAATTTGGAGAAACCCCGCAGGAGGATGGTATTGGCGACCGTGAGATCGCTCAAGATATCAGTCACTTCGTCCAGGAATGCGTTGACGATGCCGGCCGTTCTTTTGGCTTCGGGCACAAGGGGAAGAGCATAGGCGCGCGGGTTGTTGTCTTTTTGCGGGTCGGCATCGGAGAGAGTGTCATGAAGCCCTTCTGCGCTGAACTTCGCCACGAACCGGTGTTCCTTTCCCGGATAGAGAGTGATTTTGATTCCCTGCTGAGGCTTGAGTGACCTGTTCACCCGGTGGCAGAGTTTTTCATTCTCACTCGTGGGAATCCTTCCGGCTCTGCGGTCAATAACAAGGCCGTCCTTCAAGGTGGCGTAATTGCCCCTGGCGACCAGGTCGTCCTTTCCCACTTCTACGCCCGATCCCAAGGCTTCGAGGATTCCCCGGCCGAGTTGGTGGCGCAGCGGGTCGTAGCCGAAAAGAGCCAGGTGAGAAGGACCGCTTCCCGGAGTGATGCCCCTGGCGACCGGGTCGGTCAGGCCGCAGACGCCTTTTCGGGCGAGGCTGTCGAGGTTCGGGGCGTGGGCTTTCTCGAGCGGAGTCTTGCCTTCGACGGGAAGATCGCCCAACCCATCCAAAACTAAAAGGATAATCTTTGACGGCGTCGAGACCGCCAGTTCTGCAGCAAGTTTTTCCCAGTCCATAACACTACAATATAAAAAAATTTCCGCCCTCCGTCAATGACTTCTTCCTTCAAAAAAGATGCTGGCTCCTGTTTACAGCCGCTGTCCTGTTTGCTAAAATCGAAAGGTGAATAAAGTCCTCGTCCTCGATTTCGGCTCGCAATACACTCAGCTCATCGCCAGAAAAGTCCGTGAACTCGGCGTCTATTCGGAAATCTTTCCCTTCGATACTCCCCTTTCTCGAATAAAAAAAGAGAACCCGGCAGCGCTCATCCTCTCCGGCGGTCCGCGAAGCGTCTATGAGCCGGACGCGCCCCTTCCTGACACAAGCATTTTCCGTTTGGGAATTCCCGTCCTTGGCATCTGTTACGGCCTGCAGCTCATGGCCCATCTTTTAGGCGGCAAAGTCGTCTCCTCAACTAAGAGAGAATATGGTTTCGCCCGCTTAAGAATCAGAGACAGACATGGCCTGCTCAAAGGAGTCAAGGATCGCGGACAGGTCTGGATGAGCCACGGTGACCGTGTGGAAAAAATCCCTCCGGGATTTGTCGTGACTGGAAAGACAGCCAACACCAAAGTCGCGGCCATTGAGTCGAAGGGCCAGAAATTTTTCGGCGTCCAGTTTCATCCTGAGGTCATCCATACCCGGCAGGGCAATAAAATTCTGGCGAACTTTCTTTTTTCACTCGCGGGACTGAACCCGGAATGGAGCATGAAGTCGTTCATCGGAAAGAAAGTGGCCGAGATTCGCGAGCTCGTCGGGAAAGAAAAAGTGATCTGCGGTCTCAGCGGCGGCGTCGATTCGCTCGTCACCTCGCTTATCGTCCACCGCGCCGTCAAGAACAACCTCACCTGCATTTTCGTGGATAACGGCCTTTTGAGGAAAGGCCAGTATGAGGAGCTCATGGATGAGTTCCGCCGAAAGCTTTCGCTCCGTGTTGTCGGCGTCGATGCCTCTGAACTTTTCTTGCGAAGACTCCGAGGGGTGATTTCTCCGGAGAGGAAAAGAAAAATCATCGGCCGGACGTTCATCGATATCTTTGAAGAGCAGGCCCGTAAAATCGGCGGAGTTAAGTTCCTCGCTCAAGGAACCATCTATCCCGATGTGATCGAGAGCGCGCCGGTAAAAGGCCCGTCCTCGACCATAAAATCCCACCACAATGTCGGCGGTTTGCCCAAAGGGTTGAGGTTCAAACTCGTGGAGCCTTTGAAAGAGCTTTTCAAGGATGAAGTCAGGACTCTGGCTGCGGAGCTCGGGGTGGACAAAGAGTTCATCGCTCAGCATCCTTTCCCCGGGCCCGGGTTGGCCGTGAGGATTCTCGGCGAGGTCACGGCCGAGCCCATCGCCAGGCTGAGAGAAGCAGACCGGATTCTTCTCGAAGAGATCCGCAAAGCCGGTCTTTACAATAAGTTATGGCAGGCTTTTGCCGTTCTGCTCCCCGTGAAGTCGGTCGGCGTGATGGGCGACCAGCGGACCTACCAGCAGGTCGTCGTCATCCGCCTGGTCCAGAGCGTTGACGGCATGACCGCCAACTGGTATGCTGCCGAACCCCTGGTCCTTTCGCGGGTCTCGACGCGGATCGTCAACGAAGTGGATGGCGTCAACCGCGTGGTTTATGATATAACAACGAAACCTCCGGCAACGATCGAATGGGAATGAGAGCAGAAATTTAGCCATGGAGCACTCCTTCATTCATCTCCATAACCACTCCGAGTTCAGCATCCTGGACGGCGCCGGGAAAACCGCCGACTTGGTGGAAGCGGCCTATCAGAACAAGATGCCCGCCGTCGCCCTGACTGATCACGGGAATATTTTCGGCGCCGTGACCTTCTTCAAGCAGGCCAAAGCCAGAGAGATCAAGCCCATCCTCGGCTGCGAAGTCTATGTGGCGCCCAAAAGCCGGTTCGATAAGAAGGACAACAGCCGCGAACTGCACCATTTTCACTTGCTCCTCCTGGTCAAAAATGAAAGAGGCTACAGAAACCTCTGTCTCCTGCTGAGCAAAGCCTACCTGGAAGGCTTTTATTATCGCCCTCGGATCGATAAAGAGCTCTTGTCCGTCCATGCCGAAGGCCTGATCGGGCTTTCGAGCTGCCTGAAGGGCGAAGTGTCCCATTTCCTAGAGAAGGATATGGAAGAGGCCGCGGCGAGGGCCGCCCTCGAGTATTCCTCTTATTTCGGCAAAGAAAACTTTTATCTCGAACTCCAGGACCACGACCTCGCCCCGCAGAAGGCCATCAACCCCCGGCTTGTCGAGCTGGCGAAAAAACTCGACCTTCCGCTGGTCGCTACCAACGATATCCATTATCTCCGGAAAGAGGACTCGGAAAGCCACGATGTCCTTCTCTGCATCCAGACCAACAAGAAGGTCAGCGACCAGGACCGGATCCGCTTCGGTTCCGATGAATTCTATTTCAAATCCGGCGCGGAGATGGCCGAACTCTTCAAGGATGTCCCCGAAGCCATCCAGAACACAACGCGAATCGCTTCCCAGTGCAATTTTGATTTCCCTGCAGGCTCCTACTTCTTGCCCCAATTCAAACCCCCCGACGATGTCTCTCTTGAGGAATATCTGGCCTTTGTGGCCAAAGAAGGGTTTAAGATGCGGCGGGAGACCCTGAAGGAGAGATGGGAAAAGGGAGAGCTCACCCATTCCCCGGAGGATTACGAGGAGAGGCTGGAGAGAGAGCTCAAGCTCGTCAACAAGATGGGGTTTGAGGGATATTTCCTGATCGTCTGGGACCTTATCCAGGTGGCAAGGGCGAAAAACATTCCTGTCGGCCCGGGCAGAGGGTCGGCGGCAGGAAGCTTTTTAGCCTATTGTCTCGGGATAACAGATATTGACCCGCTGGAGTATGACCTCCTGTTCGAGCGGTTTTTAAACCCCGAGCGCATCAGCCTTCCCGATATCGACATCGATTTCTGCGGCAGACGCCGGGGAGAAGTCATCGACTATGTAACCAAAAAGTACGGCCAGGAAAATGTCTCTCAGATCATCACCTTCGGAACCATGGCCGCCCGCGCCGCCATCCGGGATGTCGGCCGGGTTCTCGAGGTTCCTCTTCCGGAAGTAGACAAGATCGCCAAGATGATACCTCCTGTCGGCCCCGAATCCACGATTGAGGGCGCCTTGGAGAAAGTCCCCCAGCTTCGGGATCTGAGGGACAAAAACGCCAAGATTGCCCACCTTCTCGCCGTCGCTCAGAAGCTCGAGGGCCAGGTGCGCCATCCTTCCATCCACGCCGCCGGCATCGTCATCACCCCCAGGCCGCTCGTGGAATTCATGCCCCTTTACCAGTCCGTGAAGGGCGAAATCACTTCCCAATTTCCGATGCAAGATATCGAAGCCATCGGCTTGCTCAAAATGGATTTGCTGGGGCTTCGCAACCTGACGGTGATCCAGGATACGGTGGAGCTCGTAGAAAAGAACCTAAGAGAAAGGATCGATGTGAAAACGATCCCGCTCGCGGATCAGGCCACTTTTGAGCTTTTCCAAGCAGGCAACACCGACGGTGTTTTCCAGTTTGAAAGCCCGGGGATGAAAGAGCTGCTGCGCAATTTCAAGCCGGAGAGCTTTCGCGATTTGATCGCCCTGAACGCCCTCTACCGGCCGGGCCCGCTCAAGAGCGGGATGACGAATGAGTTCGTCAAGCGCAAGAACCACCCCGAGACAACGAGTTATAAGTTCCCGGAGCTTGAGCCCATCCTCAAGGAAACACGCGGGATCATCGTCTATCAAGAGCAGGTGATGAAGATCGCCACCGAGCTGGCCGGTTTTACTTTGGCTGAAGCGGATATGTTGCGCAAAGCCATGGGCAAGAAGGTCACGAGCATTATGAAGGCCCAGAAGCAGAGGTTTGTTCAAGGCGCCAAGAAGAAGGGAATCACTCAAGCCAAGGCCACTGAAATCTTCGAGCAGATCAAGCATTTTGCCGAATACGGGTTCAACAAATCCCACAGCGCCGCTTATGCCTATCTGGCCTACCAGACCGCTTACCTCAAAGCCCATTATCCCGCCCATTTCATGGCCGCTTTGCTGACTTCAGAGGCCGAGAGAGGGGGGACCGCTCAGGTCGTCAAGTATATCAACGAATGCCAGGAGATGGGGATCAAGGTTCTTCCTCCGGATGTCAACGAGAGCGATTTTAATTTTACCGTTGTCAACGGAGAAATCCGTTTTGGCCTTTCCGCCGTCAAGAATGTCGGGGAGGCGGCCGTCCGCGAGATTCTTTGGGTCAGGGCCAAGCGCGGCAAGTTCCAAAGCCCCTTCGAGATCGTGGCCGGGACGGACCCGAGAATTGTCAACAAGAAAGTGCTCGAGAGCTTGATCAAGGCCGGGGCCTTTGATTCTTTAGGCTGGCGCCGGTCCCAGTGCTTCCACCTCGTCGACAACATGATCCAATACGGCCATGAGATCCAGAAGATGAAGCTGACGTCGCAGAGCCTCCTTTTCGGCGGCAGCCAGATGGAGCCCCCTGACATTCCCGCCGAGGTCAGAGAGATGCGCGAGTGGGACGAGCCTCTTTTTCTTTCCTATGAAAAAGATGCCTTAGGATTTTATATCACCGGGCATCCTCTGGCCCAATTCGAGAAACGTCTCCAGAAATTGACTTCTCATTCGCTCAGCCAGCTCGACGAGGAAAAAGATTTCAACAGCGAAATCCGGGTGGCCGGGATCATCTCGGCGCTGAAATCCTTGAAGACCAGAAAAGACGAACGGTTTGCCGCCTTCATCTTGGAAGATTTGAGCGGACGGATTGATGTCGTGGCTTTCCCCGATTGCTACAACAAATATTATGAAAACCTGAGGGAGGGGAACCTGGTCTGGGTCAAAGGCAGGTTTATGGGCGAAGGAGAAAACCGGCGGGTCAGCCTGGTCGAGATCATGCCGCTCGCGGAAGCTTTCCAGAAGCAGGCCAAACGGGTTATCCTGCGGATTTTCCTTCCCGGGCTGGAGCAGTCCGTCGTCGAAGAATTGAAAGACCTTCTCGGAAAAAATCCCGGGCAGTGTCCTGTTTTCTTCGAGCTCGAAACGCCGCATTCTTACCGGGTTATCGCCCAATCCCTCGAGGTCAGAGGCATTATTCCTTCCGAGGACCTCACTAGAAGCGTGGAGAGGCTGTTGGGAGAGGATTCGGTCCTCATCGAATATTAGGGGACGGTTCTCGGGGAGAACCGTCCCCATCTTCTTAGCGGCTCGCGATGACAAATAGAAGGACTATTCACAGGGACCTTCGTTGACATAAGAAACGGAAAAGTGATAATTAAATCTAATGTTTTCTGTTGTTTTTGAAGCGTGATATGGCCTACAAAGTTGTTGTCGCCGACAGCAGCCCTTCTACACAGAAGGTTGTGCAGATGGCTTTTTCTGAGCCGGAATTTGAGATATATCCCTTCGAAGATGGCCTGGAGATCCTCGGGTCCATCGGTCAGATCAACCCGGATGCCGTCCTTCTCAGCCTTTCTCTTTCTTCCAAAGACGGTTACGAGATCAGTCATTATCTGAGAAGCCGGGAGGATTTCAGAAAGACAGCGCTAATCCTTCTCAAAAATGCCTTTGAGCCTCTTGATCTTGAGAAAACGCCCGGCCTTGAGTACGACGAGATGGTCCAAAAGCCGTTTGATTCAGAAAAATTGGCCCGGCTGGTCAAGGATATCATCGACAAAAAGAAGGGGCCGCACTCCTTTCCTGAAGAGTCGCTTCTTGATGAAATTCCAGTCACAGGCACTCTCCCGCTCTTTGAAGATACGGGCTTTCGGCCTATCTCCTCGCCGCCCCGTCCCGACGAGGAGATTGAGGAAAAAATCAAGCAGGTCATTCGGGAAGAAATCCTTTCTGTGGAGAGAGAGCTGGAGAAGAGGCTCAAGGCTTCTCTTCGGGCAGAGATGAAGGACTGGCTGGAAAAAGAGACAAAAAAGACGCCTTAGAACGAAAGAGCAGAGTGGCGAAGATGACAATGAAGGAAAAAAAGATTCTCGAAAAATCCTACGACCCGAAGCCGGTGGAGGAGAAGTGGTCTAAATTCTGGATCAAGGAGAATATCTTCGCTCCGGAAGCCTCCTCGCAGAGGCCGAAATTTTCGATGGTCCTTCCGCCTCCCAACGTGACCGGATCCCTTCACATGGGCCATGCCCTCTGTTTCACCCTGCCCGACATCATCGCCCGCTGGCGGAGGATGCAGGGGCATAACGTCCTCTGGCTTCCCGGCACGGACCATGCCTCCATTGCCGTCCATAACGTGATCGAGCAGAGCCTGGCGGAGAAAGGGCTCAGCCGGGAAAAGCTCGGCCGGGAAGAGTTCCTCA
>CAZKEW010000029.1:0-18146 GCA_964551885.1 uncultured Eubacteriales bacterium | reverse complement strand
GGGGAAATCTTGGCAATATCTATGTTTGGCTCGGAATGATCACCATGGCCTCGTTCGGAGCCATCGGGTTTTGGGACGATTACCTGAAAGTGAAGAAGCATCGGTCCCTGGGGCTCAAGGGCAGGAACAAACTCCTTCTCCAGTTTCTGTTGGCTGCGATCATCGGGCTTGTTCTTGTTTATTTAGGACTCACCGATGGATTCAGCCTTAACCTGAGCTTTCCGTTTTTCAAAAAATGGGTTCCTTACCTGGGCTGGTTTTATCTGCCCTGGATTATCTTTATCCTCGTCGGCTCATCGAATTCCGTTAACTTGGCCGACGGCCTGGATGGATTGGCCATAGGCTTGACGCTCATCAGCGCCTCGGCCCTCACAGCTTTGACTTACATCGCCGGTCACGCCCTCTACTCCCAGTATCTGAATATTCCGCGCGTCGCTCAGGCAGCCGAGCTGACCGTACTCGCCGGGGCGCTTACTGGAGCCTGCCTTGCTTTCCTCTGGTTCAACTGCCATCCGGCCCAAATCTTCATGGGCGACGTGGGAGCGCTCTCTCTGGGAGCCACGCTTGCCTGCATCGCCATCCTGATCAAACAGGAATTCCTCCTCTTCACGGTTGCCGGAGTCTTTATCCTGGAAGCGCTTTCCGTCCTTCTCCAGGTCGTCTATTTCAGAGCGACAGGAGGAAAGAGAATCTTCAAAATGGCTCCGCTTCATCACCACTTCGAGCTCATCGGCTGGCGTGAGGAAAAGATCGTGGTCAGGTTCTGGATCCTGGCCATCATTTTCGCTTTGTTCAGCCTGACAACTTTAAAACTGAGATAGAAATGGACATCGCCGGAAAAAGAGTCTTGATCGTCGGCTTAGGAAGAACCGGAGAGGCTGTGGCGAATTTTCTCCTCGGCCGGGAAGCCAAAGTGACGATCAGCGAAATAAAAACGGTGGAAGAGCTGGGAAGCAAAGCTCGCTTTTGGAGGGAAATGGGCGCCGCCATCGAAACAGGAGGGCATAACGTTAATTCTTTTCTCGACGCCGACATCATCATCCCCAGCCCGGGAGCGGCTTCTCTTCCTGAACTCGAAGCAGCCAAGAAAGCGGGAATAAAAGTCCTTTCTGAAATCGAATTAGCGTTTCATTTCCTCAAGGGCAGAATCGTGGGCATCACCGGCACCAACGGAAAATCCACGACCGCCACGCTAACTCACAAGATCCTCAAACAGGCCGGGCTCAAAGCTTATCTGGCCGGAAACATCGGAACGCCCCTTATCTCCTTCGTGGACAAAAGCCGCGACGACCACATCTATGTCATAGAAATCTCGAGCTTCCAGTTGGAGCATATCGACCGGTTTAGGGCGGATATCTCTGTTTTTCTCAATGTTTCTCTCAATCATCTGGATTGGCATGCCTCGTTCGCCGAATATTACAGCACGAAAAAGAAACTCGTCCTATCTCAAGGCAAGGAGGATATTGCTATCCTTAATCAAGACGACAGGCTTGTTTGGACACTCGCCAAAGAGGCCAAGGCGAAAGTTTATGCGTTCAGCAGCAAAAAAGAAGTCCGCCAAGGATGTTTCCTCAAAGAAGGATGGATCGTCCTGCGCGATGAAAAGGAAGAGAAATTCCTCCGGACCTCTGAAGTCCCTCTTCCCGGCCTCCACAATCAAGAAAACGTGATGGCGGCAGCGCTGGTGGGCCACTGTTTAAGCGTATCTCCTCATCATATGCGCTCTTCAGTCAGAAGCTTCTCCGGATTAGAGCACCGTTTGGAAAAAGTCCTGACGCTCCGTCGTGTTGATTTCGTCAATGATTCCAAAGCCACGACAGTTGACGCCACGGTCAAGGCTCTGCGGAGCTCTGACAAAAAAATCGTCCTTATTCTGGGCGGCAGGGACAAAGGAGCCGATTTTGCCCAGCTCCGCAAACCTGTCAAGGAGAAAGTCAAAAAGGTCGTACTTCTCGGCGAAGCAAAGGAGAAAATCAGGAGCTCCTTGCGAAACGTTGTGCCGATGGAAGAAGCCTCTTCGCTGCGTGAGGCTGTCTCTCTCTCCTTTGCTTCAGCATCGCCGGGAGACTTAGTCCTTCTGGCGCCTGCCTGCACGAGTTTTGATATGTTCAAAAATTTCGAAGCGAGAGGCCGGGCCTTCAAGAAAGAGGTCCGGAGGCTCAGAGACAGCATCCGGGAGAAGCTGAGGTAATGGAAATCTTCAAGCCCTTGAGTTTCGACAAAGCGCTCGCTTTTATCACGCTTTTTCTCCTAACTGTCGGGTTCATCATGGTCTTCAGCTCCTCTGCCATTTTGGCCGAACAGAAGTATCATCAATCCCTTTACTTTCTCATCCAGCAGATCGTGGGCGCCGGGGCCGGGATTGTGCTCGTCGCTGTCATTTTGTCTATCAGAAAGCCCTTTTACCAGAATCCCTATTTTATTTATGGACTCCTGACAGTCTCCCTCTCCTTCCTGGCGCTGTGCTTCGTCATGCCGTCCATGGCCAGGGTTAACCGCTGGGTCCAGCTCTTCGGCATCCGTTTCCAGCCCTCAGAGCTGGCCAAAATCAGTCTCATCCTTTTTCTCGCTTACTATTTAGAGCGGAAAAGAGCCAGGCTTCATGAATGGCGGATTCTGATTTTCCCTGTCTTTATCGTGACCCTGTTCACCCTGCTGATCCTTAAGGAGCCTGATTTCGGGACAGCGCTTCTTGTTTTCTTTATCTGCGCGCTGATGCTTTATCTCGGCGGAGTAAAACTCCGTCATCTCGGAATTCTGGGAGTTGCCGCGGCGATTTTCTTTGCCTTTATCCTCTTTCAGGCCAGTTACCGCATTGAGCGGATCACCGGATTTATGTCACCGGAAAAAGATCCCTTGGGCAGAAGCTACCAACCCATCCAGTCTAAACTCGCTGTGGGATCAGGAGGACTCCTCGGCGTGAGCCTGGGTGAGAGCACCCAGAAACTCTATTTTCTTCCCTATGCCCACACAGACTTTATCTATGCCATCTTGGGGGAAGAGTTCGGGCTTCTCGGAACATTGACCATCCTTTCTGTCTTTTTTGTTTTCTTGTGGAGGGGTTTGGCCATTTCCTCAAGAGCTCCGACCCCGACAAGCCAGCTGGCCGCCATTGGTTTAACCCTTATGATAGCTGTTCAAGCGCTGCTTAACATCTCTGTCGTGCTGGGTCTGGGGCCGGCCAAAGGAATTCCTCTTCCCCTAGTCAGCTTCGGCAGGTCTTCTCTCATCTGCAACATGGCGGCCATAGGAATCATCCTGAACATTTCCCAAAGGAAAGGCAACGAGAGAAAAAAAATATGAAGGAAAGGAGAATCATCATCAGCGGCGGAGGGACAGGAGGGCACCTCTACCCCGCCCTGGCTGTCGGACAGAAGCTTCGAGAGAAAGAGCCTACCCTTCACCTGACTTTTGTCGGAAGCCACCGCAGGTTAGAGAAAAATTTGATGGACCGGTCCGGAGCTCATTTTATTGCCCTGAAAATCGAAGGGCTCAAAGGAAGAGGGCTGAAGAGCCTCAAGGCTCTGGCCATCCTTCCGTTCGCCTTCCTCAAATCCCTGGCCATACTGCTCCGCCTAAGGCCGGACTTGGTCATCGGCGTCGGCGGATACAGCTCAGGGCCGATTGTTCTCCTAACTTCGCTGATGAAAAGGCCGACTCTTATCCTCGAACAAAACCTTTGTCCCGGGTTCACCAACCGCCTCTTGCTCCGCTGGACAAAAAAGGCGGTAGTCGCTTTCGAGAATTCATTGGCTTTCTTCAAGGGAAAAGGCGTCTTCCTCGGGAATCCTGTCCGGGAGGAATTCTATGGCCTTCGACCCAAACAAAGGACGAAAGAATTGACCCTTCTCGTCTTCGGAGGAAGCCAGGGTTCGCACGTCCTCAACGAGGCCATGACGGCGGCGCTTCCTCTCCTCCAGGCCGAAAAGGAAAACCTGAAGATTTTCCATCAGACGGGAAAAGCGGATTTCGACCGGGTCAAATCGAGCTACATCCAGAATGGCTATGAAGAAGCCGTAGTTTCGCCTTACTTTTTTGAGATGGCAAGCTATTTCGAAAAGTCCGACATCATCATCAGCCGGGCCGGCGCCACGACCATTGCGGAGCTCATTGTCTCACAGAAAGCAGCCATCCTCGTTCCGTTTGCCCGGGCCTCGGAGGATCACCAAACAAAAAACGCCCGAGAGCTCGAAAGAGTCGGGGGCGCTCAAGTGATCCTCGAAAAAGATCTTACTCCTCAATTGTTAGCCGAGAAAATCCTTTTCTTTCTAAAAAATAAAGAAAAAATCAGCGAGATGGAAAGAAACTTGACGGCCCTGAAAACAGACAATCCGGCCGAAAAGATAGCCAATCTCTGTTTCGAATTAATGGAGGCGAACGCTTAGGAGGCATGCGGTGGTCAAAAAGGCTTATCGGAAGCTCAGGCATATTCATATGATCGGCATCGGCGGAACCGGGATGAGCGGGATTGCCGAAGTGCTCCTGAACCTGGGGTATAAAGTCTCGGGCTCTGACCTTCAAACCAACGATGCGACGCTGCGGCTCGCTCGCCTTGGGGCCAAAATTTTCAAAGGCCACAAGGCAGAAAGAGCGCAGGGGGCGGATGTCGTCGTCATCTCTTCGGCCGTCAAAGAAGATAATATTGAGGTCCAGGAAGCACGGCAGCTTAAAATCCCGGTGATCCCCCGCGCTGAAATGCTGGCTGAATTGATGCGGATGAAATACGGCATTGCCGTCGCCGGCTCCCACGGCAAAACATCCACGACGTCGATGATCGCCCTTGTCCTCGAGCACGGCGGGTTCGACCCCACCATTATTGTCGGCGGCCGCCTGAACACGATCGGCGCGAACGCCAAGCTCGGCGAGGGCGATTTCATCGTCGCCGAGGCCGATGAGAGCGACCGGTCCTTCCTCTTCTTGTCCCCTTTTATCGCCGTGCTCACCAACATCGACGATGAGCACCTCGACCAGTACAACACGGTCGAAGAGATCAAAAAGACTTTTGTCAATTTTGCCAACAAAGTCCCGTTTTACTGCCCGGTCATCCTCTGTCTCGACGACTCGAACCTTCAAAGTCTCATCCCCTCCCTCGAACGAAGGATCATAACTTACGGTTTCTCCACTCAAGCCGATATCTTTGCCCGCGACCACGCCTACGAAAATTTCAGGAGCACATCTTCTCTCTATTACAAGGGAAGGAAGCTCGGCGCCCTGAAACTCCAAGTGCCCGGAAAGCACAATATCTCCAACGCTATGGCCGCCGTGGCCGTGGGGCTCGACCTGGATATTCCCCAGAAGCTGATCCTCCAGGCCCTGGAAAGCTACACCGGGATGGGCCGCCGCTTCGAGCTGAAAAAAGAAGTCAACGATATTATGATCGTCGAGGATTACGGTCACCACCCGACGGAAATCAAGGCCACCTTAGATGCGGCCAAGCGCGGCTGGCCGAGGCGCGTCTTGGTCGTCTTTCAGCCTCACCGTTACACCCGCCTTTCCCTTCTGATGAAGAGCTTTGCCACGGCTTTCAACCAAGCGGACATCCTCATCGTGACCGAAGTCTATCCGGCGGGGGAACAGCCCATTCCGAATGTTTCCGGAAAGACTCTTTACGGAGAAATCCAGCAGTTCGGCCATAAAAACGTCCATTTTGAGCCGAACATGAAGAAAATTCCTCTCCTTCTCAAGAAGCTCGCGAGGCCCAAAGATCTCGTTTTAATACAGGGGGCGGGCAACATTTACAAAATCGTCCCTGACATTATCGCGAGTCTGGAGGACAGCGCCTGACCATGGCCTATCTTAATCCACCCCTCAGATACCGAGCTCCTTCTGTTCAAAGCGAAGCTTTGCAGTTCCAGCGAGGCCTGGAGAAAACGCCGGTCAAGAAAACCCAGAGAAAACTAACGGTAAAATTCAAACACATCTTCCTCTTCTTTTTTCTCCTCGCGGCCATCTTCTACTCGCTGATGAAGTCCTATCTCTTCTTGATTACCTGGGACGACCTCGATGTGAAGAAGACGCAAATCCTTTGTCAGCGTGATTTCGTGGCCCGCGATATCCAGTTACTACTCGACACCTCGAGGCTGGGCAATCTTCTGCTTCTCGACATCGCCGGCCTCCAGGACCGAATTGAAGACCACCGCTGGGTCAAAGAAGCTCGTCTCCGCAAAGTCTTTCCGTCTTCATTAAAGATAGAGATCAAAGAAAGGGAGCCGGCGGCTGTCTTGAAAATAGGCCAGAGCTTTCTGCTGATCGATGAAGAGGGCGTTGTCCTGGAACGCTTGATTGTCCCGGAGGAAAACAGCCTTCCGCTGCTTTTAGACTCCCGTCAATTCCAGACCCGCTACAAGGAGAAGCTCGACCTGGCCTGGAAATGCCTGAAATCCCTGGCGCCTGAGGAGAAAGCAGAGATTGAGGCTTTAGACCTTTCCCAGAGCGACAGCGTGAGCCTTTATCTCAAGGGCCAGCCGACGCGAATCATCCTCGGCAGCGAGAGCTTTTCTCGAAAATTGAAATTTTATCACTCTTACAGAGATAAACTGGAAACCCAAAATGGAATTCTTGAGTACGTCGACCTCCGTTTCGAAGACCGGATTTACCTCAAGCCTATGGATACCCAGGAGGTTGCCGCTCTCGCTAACTCCAAAGTGGAGGAAAAGTAATGCCAAAAAACAGCTACATCGTCGGGCTTGACATCGGGACAAAAAAGGTCGCTGCCATCATCGGCGAAATCACCGAGGATAGGAAGGTGGAGATCATCGGCATCGGGACGGCAGACTCCAAGGGACTGAGAAGGGGTGTTGTGGTGAACCTCGAAGCCACCACAGCGGCCATCAAAAAAGCCCAGGAAGAAGCTGAACTCATGGCCGGGGTGGAGATAGATTCGGCCTTTGTCGGCATCTCGGGAGCGCATATCAAAAGCTTCAACTCCCGGGGCGTTATCGCCGTCTCCGGAAAAAACAGGGAAATCACCCGCGAGGATATCCGGCGGGTCATCGATCAATCCAAAGCCGTCTCCATCCCCCCGGACCGGGAGATCATCCACGTCATCCCCCAGGAATTCGTCGTGGATGAACAGGATGGGATCAAAACGCCGTTGGGGATGAGCGGCATCAAACTGGAAGTGAATGTCCACATCGTTACCTCTGCCATAACTTTGGTCCAGAACCTGAGGACTTGCGTGGAGAAGGCGCAGATCGAGATCGAGCAGATCGTCTTGAACCAGATCGCCACCGCCGCCTCGGTGCTGACCCACGATGAAATGGAGTTAGGAGTCGGGCTTATCGACATCGGCGCCGGCACAACCGAAGTGGCCATTTTCGAACGCGGCAGCCTTTGGTACACCGCCATCATCCCCATCGGCGGGGACAATTTCACCAATGACATCGCCGTCGGGCTTCGCACGCCCATCCCCGAAGCCGAAAAAATAAAGAAAAAATTCGGCTGCGTGGCCGGCCCTGCCACGGACGAGCAGGAGACGATCGAAGTCCCGTCGGTGGGACGGGTCAAAAAGCCACGGGTTCTTTCCCGCCAGATCCTGGCCGATATCATTCAGCCCCGGGCCGAAGAAGTCTTCCGCCTGGTGGACAACGATATCAAGAGAATGGGGTATGAGAAATCCCTCAATTCAGGGGTCGTCCTCACCGGCGGCACCGCGCTCCTCGAAGGCCTGGAAGAGGTGGCCGAGGAAATCTTTGATTTGCCGGTGCGCCGAGGCGACCCGACGGGCATCGGCGGGTTGGTGGACAGAGTCAGCACACCCGACTATGCCACTGCCGTTGGTCTCATCCTTCACGGGTTCAACCAATGGCAGGAAAGAGGCATGTCACAAGATAAAAAGAAAGGGCTTTGGGCCAAAATGCGTGATTGGCTCAAGGAATCATGATCAGAGGAGGAAAAATGAGTGATGATATCAGCAGCAAATTGAAATTTCATCTCGTCGAAGACGTCATCGGCGCCAAAATCAGGGTCGTCGGGATCGGCGGAGGAGGAGGAAATGCCGTCAACCGGATGATCGAAGCCGGAATCGAGGGCGTCGAGTTTATCGCCGTAAATACGGATGTACAGGCTTTAAGCAATAACCGGGCCGGGACAAAGCTCCAAATCGGCGGCCAGACCACCAAGGGGCTGGGCTCGGGCGGAAGGCCGGAAACCGGCAAGCAGGCGGCCATGGAAGATACCGAAAAACTCATCGAGCTCATTCAGGGTGCCGATATGGTCTTTCTGACAACAGGCCTGGGAGGCGGGACGGGGACAGGAGCAACGCCTATCCTGGCTAACCTGGCTTCGGAGATGGACATTCTGGCCATTGCCATTGTCACCCTGCCCTTTGAATTCGAGGGCAGGGTGAGGGCCAAACAAGCGGAAGAAGGGCTGAAAGAGCTGAAGGGTGCCGTCGATACGGTCATTTCTATCCCGAATGAGAGGCTCCTCCAGACCGTCAACCTGGACACCTCGATCCAGGATGCTTTCAAAATGGCCGACGATATCCTTCGGCAGGCGGTCCAGGGCATTTCCGACCTGATCACCAAACCCGGGCTGATCAACCTCGACTTTGCCGACGTCAAGTCCATCATGAAAGGAATGGGCATGGCCTTTATGGGAACCGGCATCGCTTCAGGCGAGAGCCGGGCCGTCGACGGTGCCCAGAAAGCGATCTCAAGTCCGCTGCTCATAGATACATCAATTGAGGGCGCCCGCGGCGTGCTCATCAATATCACCGGCGGAAAAGACCTGACTCTCCACGAAGTCTCCAAGGCCTCTCAATTGATCCACCGGCTGGCCCACCCCGACGCCAATATCGTTTTTGGCACAGTCATCGACAACGGCATGAAGGAAATGGTCAAGGTGACTGTTATAGCCACAGGCTTCGACGCTTCGGAAGAAAAAGAAGTCATAACCCACGACCGGTATGCCATTCCCCGCAAGCCCACGCCACCTCCCTTCCAAGTTGACACAGACACGCCGCCTTTCCTATTCGAGCCCAAAGGAAGCCCCTCGCTTTGGGAGCCGCCAGTCTGGGAAAAACAGTACGAACCCTATGAAACTCCCACGTTTATCCGCCGGAGCAAGCATGCCTCGATGAGAAAACATCCGAATGAGACCGTCTGACCTAATCGTTGAGAACTGCCGCCAGCTTTTGACATGCGGCGGCCAGATTCCGAAAAGAAAAGATGCCCTCCAAGATGTGGGGCTGGTCGAAAGAGTGTGGATAGCCTCGCACAAGGGGAAAATTGTCTTTGTCGGGAAAGAAAAGGATTTTAAGGGCACGGTTCGTCCCGAAGATTCCGCCATTCGGATAAACGCCAGCGGACTTGTCGGCCTGCCGGGATTAGTGGATTCACATACCCATCTTCCGTTTGCCGGAAACCGGGTGGAGGAATTCAGGCTCCGACTCAAGGGCGCCACTTACCAACAACTGGCTAAAAAAGGGATGGGAATTCAGACGACAGTCAAGGCCACGCGCAAAGCCACAAAAAGCGAACTCCGGCGCCTCTGCCTCTCCCGGCTTGACCAGATGCTCCTCCACGGCGCAACCACTGTCGAAGCCAAAAGCGGCTACGGACTGAACCTTAAGGATGAACTCAAGCAGCTCCAGGCTCTGCGGGAAGCAGACAGAATTCATCCAGTGGATATCGTGCCCACTTTCATGGGCGCACATGAAGTGCCCAAAGAATATCGAGGCCGGAAGAAGGCCTACATCGACCTCCTCATCCGAAAGGTTATCCCGGAAGTGAAAAGAAGGAAGCTCGCCAAATTTTTTGATATCTTCTGCGAAGAGGGCGTCTATTCGGTAGCGGAAACAAGAAAGCTCGTCAACGAAGCCAAGGACGCCGGGTTCAAAATCAGAATCCACGCCGACGAATTTTCTCCTCTGGGCGGCGCAGAATTGGCGGCTGAGGTGGGCGCTGCTTCAGCGGACCATCTGATCAGCATCACGGAAAAAGGAGTCCGGGCCCTGGCCCGAAGCGAAACAGCGGCCACCCTCCTGCCGGCTGTTTCGTTCTTCCTGATGCTCGAAAAACGGGCGCCGGCACGAAAGCTCATCGATGCCGGCGCCGCCGTCGCCCTGGCCTCTGACTTCAACCCGGGAAGCTCGATGGTCGGCTCGATGCTCTTTGTCCTCCAGCTCGGCGTTTATCTGCTGAGGATGAGCATCGAAGAAGCCATTAACGCTGTTACAGCCAATGCGGCCTACGCCTTAAGAAGGCATGAGGAGGTGGGAAGCCTCGAAGTCGGAAAAAAGATGGACATGCTGCTCTGCGACATCCCCGACTACTCTTCTCTCGTCTATCAGTTAGGAATCAACCCTATCCGCCAAGTCATAAAAAACGGAAAGGTCGTCGTCAAAGACGGCCGCCTCGCCTAAAATTTTCATACCCCCTTTTCTTTTAGCCTTCGTATCGCCTCAGCTATTTCTTTCTGCTGTTCTTCAATGATGGCAATCAATTCTGCCGGCGTTCGCGTATCTTCCACACTTTTTCTATTGGGATTGACGGTCTTGATGTCATAGTTACTCGCCTCAATCTCTTTAATCGTTACTCTCCAGGACCTTTCGCTCGCTTCCCTCTCGGGCAACAGCCTAAAAAAGTCCTCAAAATGCTCCAAGGTCAGCGGCTGCTTTTTGGTTATATTCAGGTCTGACAAATCGTAGTACCATATCGCTTTCGTCGGCTCGCCTTTGGCGAAAAATAAAAGATTGGTCTTGCTCGCCGCCCCTGCATTCAGAAATACCCTTGGCGGAAGGCTCACGATACACCACAGATTGCACTCATTCAGCATTTTTCGCTTCGTCTGAACAAACGCATTCTCGTTTGTCCTGAAGAGTACTCCCTCATCCATCACAATTCCACACCGCCCTCCCTGCTTCAAGCTATCCATCACGTGCTGAAGAAAAAGCACTTGGGTCGCAGAGGTCTTATAGGCGAAGCGCGTCTGGGCGTCCTTCCCCTCCTTCCCGCCAAAGGGAGGATTGGTGAGCACAACATCAAAGAGCGCCGGCGCTCCCGCGAACAATCCTCCATAAACCTCATTTCCTGTCAGAGTGTTCCCGTGCCAGATGTGAGGTTCATCAATCCCGTGGAGAACGAGGTTCGCTAAAGCTATGGGATAAACCAGGTTCTCTTTTTCGCGGCCGTAAAATGTCTCCGTTTTCAGGGTTCTAATGTCTTCACCAGTCTTTGCCTTCGGCTGCATATACTGGTAGGCCTGGGCAAGGAACCCTCCTGTCCCGCAGCATGGGTCATAGACCGTTTCCCCGACCTCGGGATTAACCACCCTCGTCATTATCCTGATTACTTCACGCGGTGTGAAAAACTGGCCGCCGTCGTTATTCTTCTCTCCCATTTTGAGAAGCAATCCCTCATAAACCTGGGAGAGTGTGAACATATGCTTTTCGTCCACCTGCTCGATGCTGAGCTCATTGATTTTATCGAGAATGTCGAGGAGATTGCGTTCTGTGTCGATGCCCGTCTTCTCAACAGAAGAAAAGACTTCACTGCTGACTCTCTGGCGGGACGTAGCGCCTGGCTTATCCTTCATTTTCCTCAGCGCGGGCAAAAGCTCGCCGTCCACAAAACTCATGAACCCGCCGAGGGTTCCCATTTGAAGCTCGGCTCTCTTTTTCCCGTCCGGAGCCGCCCAATCCCTCCAGCGATAGGGATATTCTAACGTCGGCACAAACTCTGCCCCGACGGCTTTTGCCTGTTCCGCCTCTTTTTCTTCTCGTTCATCCAGGATCCGGAGAAAAAGCATCCGGGTCAGCTCCGGCACATACTGAAGCGCGCCCGCCCTCCCCGACCGCCTCATGATGTCGCAGATGCTCTTGACATAAAAATTAGCAGATTGAGGCGTTGCGAGTTTTCGTGAATTGTTTCTCATGGCTCGATGAACCGGTCCTTCTGAAATAAGGCTATTTTTTCCTTTTTGGCAAGTTTCAACAAATTATCAGTAAATCCGCTTTTTGAAAATAGGCAAAAGTATTCAGTTCTCCTATCCTTATTCCAATCGACAAGCTGAGATTTCCGCTTTAAATCCTCGTAAACATCAATCCCGACAGGCTTATTGCTCCATTTGGCTTCGCCAAAAAGGATCTTTTTCTCTTCTTCATTTAAGGCGATAAGGTCAATTTCTTCATTCCTATCCCACCAGCGGCCGATCCTCTCGAGCGGGAATAATCTGTCTTCGTGGCTCTTTATGATTTCCTGGCATAAAGCCTCATAATTGTCCGCCACAAGGGTAGAAAAATCGTTTTTGATTTTTTTCAAAACATAATAAGTCGTTCCCTCTTCAATATTTCTCTTGTTGGGCAGGACGTACCGGAACCAGAATCTGATAAATTGATCCTGAAGCTTATACATCCCCTTTCTCGATTTTAAGGGATTTTTCTCCGTAACGGGGACTTCTTTTTGAATCAGGCGGAGGTCTTCCAGGATAAATAGGTACTTGTGCAAGATACCTTTCGCCAGTCCCGTCTCATTCACGATCTCCCCGAACTTATTTTTCCCCAAAGCGATGGCTTTCAAGATGGCAAAATAATTCCGCGGCTCCCTGAGTTCCTCGCGCAGAATAAATTCAACCTCATCATAAAGAAAGGCCTCGGGCTGGAGGATATTGTCAACGATATTCCTATCCAGAGATAAGTTGGCGCTGAATCTTTTTAGATAGCTCGGATTTCCTCCGGCGATGGCAAAGAATTCCAGGCAGCGTTCAAAAGACGAGCCGGGATAAAACTTGCTCGCATCGGAGAAAGAAAAGGGCTTCAGAAATATCTGGCCGGTCCTTCGGCCAAAAAGAGGCGCCTTCTGGGAGAGCACTTCATCCTCCATCATGCCGATGCTTGAGCCACAAAGGATTAGAAAGACGGGGATATTTTTTAGGTGCTCATCCCATCCTGTCTGAAAAATGGAGGATATCCCTTTATTGGCCTCGACAAGATAGGGAAACTCATCAAAGACAAGGACCATCTTATCTTTGATATGGTTCTTGCCATATTCGAAAAACCATTTCCATTCTTGAAAGCCAGTTCTCTTTAAAATATCGTCAGAATAGAATTCGCCGATCGCCTCGCCGAGCAGCTTCAGGTTCTCTTTATCGTTTATTCTTTGAGCCAGAAAATAAACGTGCGGCTTCCCCTTGATAAACTGTTTGATCAATTCTGTTTTGCCGATGCGCCTTTTTCCATAAATGACGATAAGCTGGGCTTCTTTCTCCTGCCAGAATTTTTCCAGGGCGCCCAGTTCTCTTTCTCTATTGATGAATTTCATCGTTACCTTATTTGAATACAGTCTACTTTAAAGTAGACTACTCAAAAGTAGACTGTTTGTCAAGTGGATCACCTTTTTGATATTTTCGTACCTTATTTTAAAAAAATATCGTCTTCAGCTTGCCTGTCCGATAAAATCTTGCCAACCCAAAGTTTTTATCCCATGATTCTCAGACTTAGTTTTCCCTTTCATATCGTCTATGACAAGAGGCAAGTTCCGTTTCAATGCCACAGCAATTGCAGCAGCCTCTCCATCATCAATTCCTATCTGGCTTCTTACTTTGAGATATAATTCTTCTTCATTTACTTGAAATGGAGTTATGACCTGGGGATATCTATTAATAAACCTATGTAAAGGAGAGTTAGGCATATTTACTTCCTTCGCTACTTTATCAGGTATTAAGACTGCTCCTTTAGCTTTCCGCAATTTCCCTAGCTTTCTATTTCGCTCTATATTTATGAGTGATGAGGCATCAAAAACAAATTGAAATAACTCTCGCTGTAAAGTCATTACTATTTTTATTTTTTCTGTTGTTCAACTATTTCCATTGCTTTTCTAATAGGAATTCGTAAGCTATGCGCAAGTCTGCCTACAGAAATCAAATTTGCCTTGTAAGCTTCAATGGAATTTTCTACAAATCTTTTGCCAAGTTGTCTCTTCCATGTGGGAATTTTAGGACGCTTAAAGTATAAAGATCTGATTTCAACTATTTTGTCTGTAACTCCAATATCTATCAAGCCTAAATTCTCTAATCTATATCCTAAAGCCTGGATGCTTACTCCCCATCTTGAAGCCATTTGAGCCAATTCTTTCGTTGAGGGAGAATTTGAAATATTCCTTTTTTTGAAATCTTCTACGGTTCCTGATTCTGGCAGTAAAACTTCAATGGCAAGTTCATTAGCTTTATATTCTAATCCCCTAACTGACACCTCAATTCTTGACGGAATATAGCAAATAGAGGAGCCATCGTTATAAAGAAGATGAGCTAATTCATGGGCCAATGTGAAATTTTTTCTTCCTTTTGGTTCTTTAGCGTTAAGCAAAATACAGGGACCATATTCTTTATGCCAGAATGAAAATCCTGAAAAAGCTTCTCCTGAAACAGGCAACTCAAATATGCGGACTCCCTCATTTTCCAAGCGGTCCCTTAAATCTGACAGAGGTTTATCATTTACATTAAATCTTTCTCTTAAAATCTTTCCGACCTTGCTTGGAGGATCATCTTTCATGAATTTTGGCAACTTAACGACCAATCTTTTATTCAAAAGAATTTCAAACTCAAGAGCATTTCTGCATAGTTCATCAAATTTCGCTAATATAATCTTTGTTTCCTTTGATAAATCTCTCAAAAGTTGTCCTGGTTTTCCCCTAAACTCAATATCCCTTGGCGGTGTTGGGGTCACTCTTAAAAAATAATCAATTTCTCTGCCATATAGTTTAGCTAGGTCCTCGAGTTGTCTTAAATTGGGTCTTAGTCCTTCTCGTTCCCAATTAATGATCTCTTGAGAGGTCACTCCAATTTCTAGGGCTACTTCTTCGGGAGTTAATTGAAGTAGTTCTCGTGCTTTCTGAAGTTGTACTCCAATTATTACGCTTTCACGAGATTCAAGATAACTCATCACAGTTCACCTTTAAATGCTCGATTAAGAATTTTCTGGGGAAAGACATTGATAATATCCAATTGCTTTTTAGCGGCCATATAAATTTTCTCTAATCCAGCAGTTTTTTCGTCAAGTTCAGCCACTAAATTTTTTTGGACAGAAAGAGGCGGACAAGGGATAATAGAATTCGCTAAGAAGTTTTCGGGCACTCTCTGCTGCCCTACTGCGCCAGAGAAATACGTAGTTGCTTCATGTAAAAAACATGCTCTTCTAACAAAATACCAAATCCATTCTGGAAGAATTTCTTTACCCGGACGTAAAACATGGAACTCAGTTGTGCCAAAACCAATGCCGTCAATTAAGTTTTTCGCTATCATATGTTTACCATTCTGCATACATGGGGTAATTTTTGCAAATAAAACATCATTCTCTTCAAAGTAAGTATAACCTTTGGATACTTTTAAATATGGAACAACCTCGGGTTTTATGGCTGTACCTGTTCTCTCATCTACTGCCGCCATTGGAATAAATGTAGTTGGCACATCAGGAGAGCGAGTAAAATTCTTAGGTCTTGACAGATTTATTTTGCAGACCTCTCCCAGCTTTTTCCTCTCCCATTTCTTTGCTTCATCGCTTTCGAATACTTCGCGAAGATAGGCGGCGGGGAGGGCTTTGGCGGATTCGAGTTGCTTGCCGCTGGCAGCTCGGGCACGCTCTATATCTTGCATGAGCTCTTGAATCCTTGCAACAATGCGGTGTTGCTCAGGAAGTGGAGGAAGGGGAATGATAAATGACTTTATTTCAGAACCACTTATATTTGGCTGTGCTGAACCATATGCTTTCCTTAATATTTGTTCAGAGATCATCTTAACTGCAAACCAAAGAAACTCATTCAAAATTAGCTTCGAGTTTGGTTCAAATTTGCCTACTCGTTGGTTTTGAAGGGCAACATTTTCGTCTTTATATATCCCTGCTTTTCCAGTTGTAGCCCCGGACATAGCAATTAGGATGTCGCCATTCTTAAGAGTAAAATCATGATAATCATCCAACATTTCTCTTGGCAATCTAGCGCTTTTCGCGCTCGTGACTATATCCTTTTGGATATCTGAGATTCGGATTAATGGAACACCAAAATCAACAAAATTATCGCTTTTAAAAGCAAATCCATTTCTTAATCCGCACACTTCGCCTAGTTTTACCCAGTGCCAACCTTCGGGCGGTTGAAATTGCTGGAAGATTTTCTCGTTTTGGCTCATTTTTGGCTCATTTTTGGCTTAGCAAGGTAATAAAGAATATCCATTTTGCCTGAACCGCCAAGGATAAATACATTTTTATTGACTAATTCAGCTAAACCACTGCTCGTTGTTGGCTGTGAGGCCCTCATGCCGTGAAGAGTCTCCTTTTTGTTTCAATAACGATATCTTTTGGCTCGCCCAAAACCTTCAGCGCTGCGAGACCGCCGGCTTTTTTGACATCAGGGGCGCTGAAGACATGAGGATTTTCGAGCTCGTCTGTTCCTCCCCTTTCGAACTGCTTGGCAAGAGCAAGGAGAGTTGACCTTGTTTTCTCGGGAAGATTCTTAAACCAATCGCTGTGTTTATAGCTCAAAGCCAAAACACGCTCCTTTCGATTTTTAGGAGCCATTCCATATCCGATTTCAGCCAGGACATCATAAAGGTCATAATCTTGCTGATTCAGCAATTCCCGCAACAAGCGCAGCCCTTTCCCATCTTCAGGAAGAATGTCTATAAGCTCCTTTCGCGCCTTTGGATCAATCCAGCATTCCCTAAGCGCATCGATAGTCTTCACTTCCCTGATCAGCCGAGAAGCTATCATCTGGCTGTATTCCTCAATTGAAACCATCGCTAGCTTCCCTTCTTTTTGAATAACGATATACTTGCCGGCGGGATTAACCCGGACATCAAAACCTTCGACCCGGATTATCCTTTCTTTCCTTTCTCCATCCGGTTCCTTTGGCTCTCGAGTTGGCGAGGGACGAACCTTGAATCCTCTTCCCAGAAGGCGGGTAGCATTTGTGTAGTCATAGACGCGGAACATGAGCTTATTGGTCGGCAGGTCAATTCTTGATCCTCTTCCCATCATCTGCTGAAAGGAAATCGGCGAGCGCACAAATTTGAAAAAGACAACATTCCGAAGCACGGGCACGTCAACTCCGGTCGTAATCAGATCCACCGTTGTTGCTATAATATGGCTTCGCCCCGAGCCACGTAGGTCGGCGATGTACTGGCTGCCGCCAACAGCGGCCGTGCATTTAAAGGCATAGGGTTCGAGCCGTTTTTGGCCGTTTTTAGCGCACCAATCGGTATAGAGATTGTTAAGTTCAGCCGCTACGGCATCAGCATGAGTGTCGCGGACACAAAATATAACTGTCTTCTGGTGTAGCCCGCCAGTCACGAGGAAAAAATCAAAAAGGTCTTTGCACCAGGCCTTCACCCGGTCAGGGAGCTGGATGAGGTCTTCAAAAGAGGGGGCTTCATAGTGGCTTCTCGTGTGAGTTATAAGAATTGGTTTTCCTGTAAACGCATCGCTAACCTGTTTGCCTTTTAGATCCTCCGGTTTGATACCTCTCTCGTCCAGGTCTGTTTTGCGCCTAATAATTTCGCAGGCTGGGAGATAACCGTCTTCGATTCCCTGTGCCATATCATATTCATAAACCGGGTCGCCAAAGTAGGTTAAGTTATTAGCCGTAATCTCCTCATCTTCGCGGCGTTCTGCCTCGCTCCCGCCTTCGAAGGAACGGGGTGTCGCGGTGAGGCCAACCTGGATAGCATCCGGATTCCAACGGAGCACGATGCTCCATTTTCCCCAGGCGCTGCGGTGACACTCATCGATAATGATGTGGCTAAAATAGTTTTTGGGGTAATTTTCGAGAAAAAACTTCCCTTCTTCCTCTTCCCCCGCAACATTGAGTGTCTGATAGGTGGCAATTAGGATGCGGGCATTTTTCTGAGGATTTATCGAGGAGACTTCTGCTGCATCAGCTCCAAAGACAATTCTAACATTTCTTATTCCTTGATCACGTAATTCTTCCCGGTCACAGACAAAGAGGGCACGCCGAAGCTGGCCGGCATCTGCAATCTTCTTGAGGAGGTGGACGGCAATAAAGGTTTTTCCTGAGCCCGTGGCTAAAAAAAGAAGGGCTCTTTTATCGCCCCGGGCGATTTTCTCCAAAACCGCCCGGATGGCAGCATCCTGATAGTATCGACGGGTTGCTTCACCGCCCGGATAAGGAATAAGAAAAGCTTTAGCTTGATCGCTATCA
>CAZKEW010000028.1:5420-18309 GCA_964551885.1 uncultured Eubacteriales bacterium | reverse complement strand
ATTTCGGTAATAAACCCGTTATCGAACATGAGGCACTTCAGGAGTCCTGTCTGCGCTTCAAAGAAAAGCATCAGGCCGTTCCCTACTGGAAGCCCGCGGGAAGGATTCTCGTAAAACCCTGAGGCCACTTTGATCACATAGTGGTCTTCTCCTCGGATGTAGGCTGACTTGACATGGATTTCGCCCTGGAAGCCCTCGATATCCAGGTTGATCACGCCGGGGACGACAGCTTTGCCGGAAGAATAGTCGGCCAAGCACCTTTCAACGGCGGAGATTACCTCCTTGTGAGAAAGGAGCTCTCGGATTTCCGGTTGGCGAAGGATTCTAACGTTCACTTTCTCTGAATTTGCGGAGCAGCTCTTCGACGCGGGCCAGGCCTTTCTCGAGATAATCAGGCTCGGACCCAAACCCAAAGCGAAGGTGATGGTCCATCTCGAAATGATCACCGGGCACGATGAGGACGCTTTTCTCATGGATGAGCCTCGTCACGAGCTCGGTGGAGTTGACTTTTAAATTATAGCGGACAAAGGTGATTGCCCCTGCCTGGGGCGGGATGAATGAGAAAAGGTCGCCTTGCTTTTCGAACCAGGAGCGCAGAAGCGGATAATTTTTTTTGAGGATATGGCGCGTTCTTTGCAGGATTTTTTCTCTATTGGCTGGTGAAAGGGCGATCTGGGCCAGCTTATCGCTTAGGATGCTGGGAGAGATCGTGGTGTAATCGTGATAAGGCCAAGTCTTTTTGATAAATTCTTCCGGCCCGACGATCCAGCCGATCCTGACTCCGGGCAGGCCATAGGCTTTGGAAAGGCCGTTGACCACGACAACTTTGTCATATTTTCCCAAGAAACTCGGCGTGACCTTGCCTTCGCGCTCTGCGCCTTGGTAAACTTCGTCGGCGATGATCCAGGCATTGGCGTTCTCGGCGACTTCGATAATCGCGGCCATCGCTTCTCGGCTCAGAACAGCGCCCGTGGGGTTATTGGGGTTGGTGACAATAATCAATCTCGTTTTTTTCGTCACGAGCTTGCGCAGCTCGTCCAGGTCGGGAGCCCAGCCCAAACCTTCCCTCAGCCAGAAGGGCTTGAGCTTGGCCCCGAACCCGCGCACAAGCCCCCACATCTGCATATAGTTTGGCATCATGAAGATGACTTCATCCCCGGGTTCGATGTTGCTCCACATCAGAAGGAAATTGGCTTCCGAGGAGCCGGCCGTGGTTAGAATCTGCTCGGCGCTGATTCCCGGATAGAGCCGGGCGATGGCCTCCCGCAGCTCAGGAGTGCCGTTCGTCTGGCTGTAGCCGAGGCCGGTCTTTAAGATTTCCTGGAGCTCATCCTGGCTGATCAGTTCTTGAAGGGAAAGAGGATGGACGCCGCTTTCCGAAAGGTTGATATCCACCACATTTTCCCAGGTGGACTGCATGCGTTCCATCTTGAATTGTTCGATTTTCATGGCTTTTTCCTTCCTCTTATATAAAAAATCAGATTTCGACTTTGAAGGACCGTTTCAAGGCAAACCCGAAGATGATGGAAAGCGCGAAATAAGCAATGAGCCAGTGGAAGCGCAAGCCGAGAAAATCCATCCTTTTCGGAGGATGGATGACTTCAATGGATTTGACGGGAGTTGGGGAGGAAAGAGGCTTTTCTCCGGGATTGAAGACTTCCTCAAGGAACCGGCGTTTCACTTTGATAGGAGATATTTTAGATAATGGCCCTTGGTCCACAGCGATCGTCTTAGGGATGCGCTGACCTCCGACATTGATGATAAGCTCGTAAACCCCCTTTGACCCGGCCCTTATGCGCCAATCGACTTCCTTCTGCTCCTCGAGGCGAACGGGCGGTGTTTCGACCTCAATTCCAGAAGGGACTTCAAGCGCTATTTCCAATTCCATCGGGTTGACGTTTTCTTCGAGCTTCACTTTGAGGACGGCGGATTCTCCTGGACGCAACGGCTCATATCCGAACCAGAGGTTGAGCTGCACGAGAATGAGGATCAGGGGAATCATCAGCACCAGCATAGGTTTAAGGGAATATCCGATGTACCGAAGATTATACCGCAGAATTTGCCCCTGGGCTTTCAGGCTAATGTTGAGGCTGTCTTTGAAGAGACGCAGTTCAAGAAGATGAGCCTTGATCTTGTCCTTGACCTTTCTAATCCCTTCCTGGTTTGACGTCAGGCGAAAGATGAAGAGCATCAAGAGACCAGTCAGCAGAGAGATGAAGGCCATCCCGAACCAGGCATTGAGCTGCCGGAAGGGGAAAAAGAGGACTTCGAACAATTTACCCAGGACAGAATTAAGAAACCACATCATGATAACTCATTCATGAATGGGGGTGGAACGGCGCCAATCCCCGCAACGCCCGCAGCGATATTCTTCTTGCTTGTCATCGCGAGCCTCCGAAGGAGGCGTGGCGATCTCAATTTGAGATTGCTTCGTCGCTATGCTCATCGCAATGACGGAGGAGACGCGCCGTGACAGGACCCATTCTTCCAGCCTCAGGCCTCTTGGCTTAGGAAATATAGCCCAAGCCTTTGAGCTTCTTTTTGATTTCCTCCTCCGAATCCGATTCCTCTAATTTCGCAATCTCTTTTTCGAGACAGTGAGAAACGAACTCTTCGGGCGAAGAATAGCCCGACATCCGGGCGTATTTCTTTACCTTTTCCAAGAGATCTTTGTCCAGCTTAATTTTTGCCTTGCCCATGCCGCCCTCCTAAAAAATAGTTTCTCCGATCATATCCTTGGGTTTCGCTATGCCGAAGATATCGAGGATCGTTGCTGTCAGGTCATAAAGAGCCGGGGATTCCGCTCTTATCTTGCGATTCGTCGCTAAAATGCCAGGAATGATCTCGGGAGCGGCCATGTGGTCGCCGCTCCATTTTTCCGTGTTGTCTTCAAGAACATCCTTTGGGAATTTCCCCAGAGGAGAGCCCCAGGAAATGCGGTAACCGTAATTGAAACCCAGAACGATATCAGGGGCATGTTCAATTTGGGGACCTCGATATACATCCTTGGCCACAAAGGCGCGCAGAATAGCCCGTTCGCCCGTCTTGGGGTCCACAACCTGCTCCAGCTTCTGGGCCAATTCCCGGATGAGGTTATCGCTGTCCGCTCCAGGATTGACGATTCCTTCTCTTTCTCTTCCTCTCTGGTTGACATAAAGCCCGTTTAGCCCTAGTCCATAAGCTTTTGTTCTTGACCAGTCCGTATTTTCAAACAGGCTGCCCTCTTCCTGTTTCCAAGGGTTACGCAGTTTGTGCCAGCCGTTTTCTAAAAGCCAGGTATTGAGGTTGAAAGAGCGTCGGAAAGGGTTGAAACCATGGTCGGACATGACGAGAAGAAGCGTGTCCTTATCGATTCTCTGGAGAGCGCGGTCCAAAAGTTTGTCGGCTTCGACGTAGATGTTTTCGATGGTTTTACCGTAGTCGGAGGCCAGCCTTGGATCATAAGCTGGGTGGCTTTCGTCGAGGAGCCGCCAAAACATGTGCTGCCGCTGGTCGGTGCTGGAGACATAGTAGAAGAGGAGTCCTGAGTCAAACCTCGAGAACTCATAATCAAACATCTTTTCGCTTTCTCTCAGGACAAAATCATCCTGCTCGAGAAACTCCGCCTCATCCAGGACATCGTGATCCAGAGCGCTCGTGTCTGCCGGGAGACCCTTGGTGAAAAACGGACCGAATTTTTTCTCCAACTCTCGCGCATAATTGCTTGGCGTAGAAATCGGAAGAGCCGGATTAGCCGGGTCGATATTGATGGCTGAGACATAGAGCTTGAAATTCGGCCGGACTTCTTTGAGGTAAAACAGGCAGATGCCGTTCACGCTCTGCGTCGGCATGAGGTTGAAGCGAACCCTTTTCCAGCCGCTCCACTCCTTTTCCTTGAGGATGAACTCCTGGTCTTGGTATGAAACCTTGGCCACTGGGTTCGCGGGGTCGAGGAAGACTCTAAAATCGAGCATCGCTTCAGGCCTTTCCTTTCTGAAGGTGTTCGTGGGGCCGGGGAGCTTGGCTTCCACTCTGTTCCCGATGACGTAAACCTGGTGGATCCGTCCTCCCCCGATATCCTCGTTGACCTCTGTAGGCTGGGTTGTGTAATAATTGAAAAGCCCATAATAGCCCTTGATGTCTGGCGTCCCCATTCCCGACAGCGTTCTCGATTTCGTGGGGACAGGGGGGTAATTGGAGGGGATTTTGAAAATGGTTGCGGGAATATCGTATTCGTCCAGGATTTGCCAGAATGCTTTTCCTTTAATCAGGTTTTTCACCTCGCCGCCGCGCAGCGGCAGGACGATGTCTCCGATTTTGAGCGTTGTCTTAGTTTCTTCAGCGGCTGAGGCCGAAAAGATTGGGATATAGGTTTCCGGGTTCCGATGCATGAAGTCGAAGATACCATGACCGCCCGGGTCCATGCCGGTGATAAAATTCGACCAAGCCACAGGACTCTGAGGCGGAATGCTCGTCCGAAGCCGGCGAAAATCTCCGAGGCCGATGAGGCGTTGGAAGGCAGGCAGTTTCCCTTCCCTCATCCAGGCCTCGAGAAGGCGGGGGTCGATTCCGTCAAACCCGAAGACAAGGATTTTAGTGTTCGTTGCTTTTCTGCCTGAGACTTTAGTGAGAAGAGGGGAGCGGCCTCCCAGGGCCAGCAGGGAAGACGCGGTCAAGCCCCACTTAAGAAATTCTCTTCTCTTTATAGTATTCATTTCTTTTTCCCTTTTTCTTGGGAGGACGAAGAGGAAGTATCGACCAGCGAACAGCCGTCCATATGAGCCGGAATCGGAAGGCCGAAAAGTTTTAGTGCTGTCGGCGCGATGTCCATGATGGAAGGCGTTTTCGTGTTGATCTTTTGGCTCGAGAAGAAGACGCCCGGGACATGGCGCGGGTCGATGCAGTGATCGCCGCTCCAGGCTTTTATGTTATCTTCGAAGATCGTAGCGTTCACTTTACCGGTGACGGAATCCCAGGAAGCACGATAACCCTGGTTGTATCCGATAATAAGGTCAGGCGCGTTTTCTTTGTAAGGCCCCTTATAGATTCTATCTCGGTCATAGACTTCGGTAATCGCCGCCTCGCCTGTGATTTCATCCCGGAGGCCCGTCAATTTGCGGATAAGCTCGGCTTTTAAAGCCTTGGCTTCATCTCCGCGAGAGACAATGCCTCGATCCTCCCTTCCTCTTTGGTTGAGATAGAGGCCGCCGAGACCCAAGGCATACGCTTTGGTCGATTCCCAGTCCACATCCTTAAACCATTCCTCGCTCTCCTTTTTTCCCTCTTTTAGCGAGAGATAGCCGTTGCGATAGAGCCAGGAATTGAGGTTGACGCCGCGGCGGAAGGATTTAAACCCATGGTCGGACATAACGATAAGGACACTCTTCGAGTCGAGCTTTTCCCGGACCTTTCCAACCAGTTCGTCCATCTTGCGATAGAGGTCATCGATGACCTGGTCGCTCATTCGAGCCGGAGCGATCTTTAGAGCCGGATGGGTTTTGTCGAGATAGCGCCAGAACATGTGCTGAATGCTGTCGGTGGTCTCGAACACGCAGACGACTGCTCCCTTCTTGGTCTTCGCCAGAGCGTTGAACAGCATCGCTTCCCATTCTTTGTGATTAGAGTAGGTCAGCTCCAGGAAGGGCGCTTCCTTAAGGGCGCCTTCATTGAGGGCCCAAGTATCGTTCGCCTCTCCTAAAGTGATAAAGCTTCCGAGAAGTTTGCCAAGGTAAATAGAGTAGATGAATGGATGTGAGATAGGAAGGGCAGGCTTCTCCGGGTCGATATTCAGCGGAGTGATATACATCTCAAAATGAGGCGAGAGTTCGGACAGGAAAAAGCGGGCGACAGCTTTGACTTTCATTCTCAACCCTGGCCGGAAAACAAGCTTGACCCAAGGCGAGAATGTTCCTTTTTTGAGCCCGAATCGTTGCCCTGAGACTTCGATCCCAACTTCATTTTTTTCTTTATTAATCTCTACGGTAAGAGGGATCCGGATCTCTTCGGCTTTTTTAAGGAGGGAATTCTCGGGGCCAGAGATATAAGTCTTGACGCAGTTGCCGTTGATTTCAACAGGAATGGCAACACCGCCCTCCCATCTTTTTATTTTTTCCTTATCTGAAGTATAGAATGCAAAAGTTCCCTGGCTTCCTTTCAAGTCAGGAGTGCACATGCCCGAGAGAAGATGCCCGGCAAATTTTTCCGGCGGGAAAGTGATCGGCACCCTCAAGATGGTGCTGAAAATTCCGGCATCGCCCAAAATCTTCCAGAACGGCACGCTCTTCCTTAAGCCTCTGATCTCGGGCTTGGAAAGAGGGATAGCATATTTGCCTAAAGAAAGGACTCTCTTGGGTTTTCCGATGTGGGCTGAGGAGAGCGAGGGCAGATAGGTCTTGGGGTCGCGGCTGAGAAAATCAAAGATATTGTGTTTAGAGGGTTCGCTGCCGGTCATAAAGGAGGACCAAGCCACTGGAGAGATGGCCGGAGTGGTCGTCTGAAGACGGGCGTAACTGCCCTCCTTTCTCAGCTTGGCCAAGTTGGGGAGTTTCCCCTCGGCCATATATTTTTCCGCAAAGCTGGGCTCAAGGCCGTCCAGGCCGATGATGACAATCCTATCGACAAGAGCACCCTTAAAAGCCCGCTTTCCTTTGAGCGTCCGGAGAAGAAAGCGAAAGGGCCAGGAAAGAAAAGAGAAGATGGCCAGGAAGAAAGTCAAGAAAAGGACGAGGAACGAGGAGAGGAAGGCAAAGCCTGCGCCGGGTCCGATATAAGCTTCTGCAGGCAGAGAGAATAAAGCCAAAAAGACAAAGCCGGTCGAAAAAGTGAGTCTTTTCCAATGACTGTGTTTTTTGATCATGAGTAATGGCGCATAATAATCTTGGCCAAGTCACTGATCGCAAGGTTTTCCTCGAGTTGGCGGTTCGCCCAGAAAAAGGCGTCGTCCCAGGTATGCATACCCTGGAGGTCCGTGCGTCCGAAAATCTCTTTTTTCTTGACTGACCCTTTCAAGTCAAACCCAGGCTCGGAAAGGACGATAAGGTCCGGCCCCTCCGAAACATAAGGACCTGAATAGACGTCTTCGGCATCAAAAACCCGTCTGATGACTTTCTTGCCTTCGTACTCAAGTTTCTCTAATTTTTGGCTGATTTCCGCCTTTAAGGATTTCATGTCAGAATCCGATACTGTTCCCGAAGGAAATCTTTTCTTCAGGTTCAGGTAGATGCGGTTCGGGTCGAGGGCGAAGGCGATACTTTGAGGGGATATTTCTTCCAGGCCTTTGGGAGCGGAGGTGCTGAATCGTTGATAACCTTCCTTCTCTAACCAAGCATTGAGATAGACTTCCTGTTCGATCTTTGAGAACCCGTGGTCAGAAAGAATGTAAAGGCCTTCATCTCCGCCGGTCATCTTCCGGAAAGAATCAATGATTTTATTGATCAACCGGTCAATCTGGCGGTAATAGTCTAAAAAGTCCTGGTGATAAAGGCTCTTCTCGTCCTCGTAGGCGTTCCATAAAAAATGATGGAGCCTGTCTGTTCCGGTAAAAACGAATTCAAAGTAATCCCAGTCTTCTTTCCAGAAATAATCGAGGGCCTTTTCACGGCCGGCCAGCGTTTTGTAAAGCTCCTGCCAGAGAAAGGCCGGGTCTTCTCTCGCTTTCAAGGTGTCGATATCGATCTGGTAGCCCATCTTCTCCAAAGCGGCCCTGTGGGAGACTGGGAAGACGGCTTTAGCCAGCTCAATGGCGACAAACCCGGAGATGAGGATCCCGTTGATCCTGCGGGCGGGGTAAGTGGAAGGCTGGTTGATGATGATGCACTTTTTGTCCTGTCCTCCAAGAAGGTCCCAGAAGGTTTCTTTCTTGACATCCAGGAAATTGGGGAAGCGGATTTCATAGGAGTCCGTCTTGAAATCGGTGAAACCGAAGATTCCGTGAGTTCCTGAATTGGCGCCGGTCATGAAGTCTGTCCAGCTGACCGCTGATATCTCGGGCAGGCTGGCCTTGAGCTTATGAAGATGGCCGGAGTCAATGAGCCGCGCCATCGAGGACATGACTCCTTTTCTCGCCAGCTCAAGGAGTAGGGAATAGGGGACACCGTCGAGGCCGATGACGCAGACGCGGGTTCTCTTTTTTTTCTTAAATAGAGCCATTTTTATTCTATGGGGACAGTTCTCCGGGAGAACCGTCCCCGATGATAATCCTTGCATCGACGATTTTGCAGCCTTTGCCTTTCTCATAGACGAGGAGCGGGTTGATATCCAGTTCCTGAATCTCTTCGAAATCAACGACGAGCTGCGAGAGCCTCTTCAGACAGTCGGCGATGGCCTCGATATCATAAACGGGACCACCTCGAAATCCTTCCAAAATTTTATGAGTTTTCGTTTTATTGATCATCATCATAGCTGAGTATTCGCGGATTGGGGCCAGCCGGAAGGACACGTCCTCGAGGGCCTCGACATAGATCCCTCCAAGCCCGAACATCAAGATAGGCCCGAATTGAGCATCCCTATTCATCCCGAGGATGATCTCTTTTCCGGGAGGAGCCATCTCTTCAATCATCATGCCGGCGATTCTGGCGTCTGGTTTATGACGAAGGATGCTTTCGCAGATTTCCTGGTAGGCTCGTTTAACCTGTTCCTTGTTTTTCAGGTCAAGCTTGACCCCGCCATAGTCAAATTTATGCAGGACATCGGGGGAAGCGATTTTCATGACAACGGGAAACCCGATTTTTTCCGCCTCCTCCGCAGCCTCGCGCTCATTTCGCACCAAAGTTGACTTGATCACAGGAAATCCGTAGGCCTGGAGGAATTCGTAGGCTTCCTGCTCGAGCAAAGAGTGACGGCCTTCTTCTTTGGCCGATTGGATGATTTCTTTGGCCCGGGCTCTTTGCACCCGATAAGTTTTGATTCCTGTCTGGGGGCGTTTGAGCCACCGGGTGAATTCCGTCATCTCCGAGAGCACTCTGGCCGCCGATTCAGGAAATCTATAATCGGGAATCCCGTTTGCTTCAAGGATTTCGATGCCTTTGGAGACATCGTAAATTCCGAGGAAGCAGCAAACGACAGGCTTCATCGATTCCTTGGCTACCTTGACGATCGACGCGGAGATTTGATCGACTTTTGTGAACGCAGTTGGCGTCAAGATAACGATCGCCGAGTGAACTTTTTTATCTTTTAGGACAGCCTTGAGCGTGGCTTCATATTGCTCCGCCTGGGCCTCGGCAACGAGGTCCACTGGATTGTGAAGGCTGGCCGTCTGAGGGAGGACTTTACGGAGTGTTTTGACCGTTTGACGGCTTAAAGGAGCGATGTTCAAGCCGTGGCGGATGCAGGAGTCTGTGGCCAAGATTCCAGGTCCCCCCGAGTTCGTGACAATGGCAACATTCTTGCCCCGGGGGAGAGGCTGGCTGGAGAAGCCCTTGACATAATCGAAGAGTTCCTCCATGGTATCGACCCGCATAACGCCGCACTGCTCAAAAATAGCGTCATAAACCTTATCCGAACCGGCGAGAGATCCTGTATGGGAAGAGGCAGCCCGGGCTCCCATGAGCGTGCGTCCGGCCTTGAGAGCGATGATCGGCTTGGGCCGGGTAAGCGAGGTCGTTATCTCGCGGGCGACGGTCATGAATTCCCTTCCGTCGACGAGGTCCTCGAGATACATCAAAATGACATCTGTTTTAGGGTCGGATTGGAGATAGCGCAGGAGCTCGTTTTCCGCCACACCCGCTTTGTTCCCCATGCTGATGAATTTGGAGAACCCGATGTTGGCTTCCTTGGCATAATCAAGAACGGCCACACAGAGGGCGCCGCTTTGGGAAACAAAAGCGATATTACCTTCCTTGGGCATCTGTGTGCCGAAAGTGGCGTTCATCGAGGAACGAGGGTCGGTGTTGATGACGCCCAAGCAGTTCGGGCCGACCAAGGTGATGTCATGCCGGCAAATGATCTCCTGCATCTTCCGCTCAAGCTCAGCGCCTTCGCCTCCGATCTCTTTGAACCCGGCCGTGATGATAATGGCCCCTTTGATCCCCTTTTCGCCGCATTCCTCGAGCACAGCGGGCACGATGAGGCTGGGAACGACAATGACGGCAAGGTCGACTTCATCCGGGATTTCTAGAACGCGCGGATAGGATTTTATTCCCAGGATTCCCTCGGCCTTGGGGTTCACGGGGAAAATGATTCCCTGGTAGCGGCTTCCGAGAAGGTTAGCCAGAAGGGACTGGCCTACGCTCCCAGCTTGCCTTGAGGCTCCGATGACGGCGATGGATTTTGGGTAAAAGATAAAATCAAGCTTTCTCATAGTCCTTCGGGTTCAAATTTCTTTAGGGTGGCTTCCCTGACTTCTTTGCTCAGCATCTCCATGTTAAAGCTCCTTTCAAGTTGTTTCATTCTAACCTTATCTGCGTGAAAAATCAATGAGATGGGTCCTGTCGCGCCGCTCCCTGTTGCCAGAATCATATTTTTCGAGGAAGTCCCTTTCCGGAGAAACGATGACTTGATAGGCCGCCTGCTTTTCTCCGCGCTTGGGATGCTCTGGAACCCAGAAAAATCTGGGCGCCGCTGTCGCAATCCCCAACGGGTTGGCCAAGTATTCGCACTTTAAACGAGTGGGCGGCAACGGATTCATGTTCATTTTCTCCTTTTCCGACCGGAATAGGATCTTTTGGCTCTATTCAGCTTGGGCTAAAAAATAGTCGGCGACCCGAATGCGGTATTTCTCCGGGTCTAAAGATTTGACGACCGTCCTGGTGTACGTGTTGGTTCCAGGTTCTGCTTTGCTCAAATCCAAGATGTCTCCGTCGATCTTGTTCCCCGACGCGTCGGCGATGAGCTTCACCTTCGGCCGGAGCAAAAGCATCGTTTCCGGGTTGTTCTCGACGACAATGCCTAACTCTCCGGTGTTGAGGGCCACCAGCGAGCCCACAGGATAAATGCCCATCATCTTGACGAACTCCCGGAGAAGTATGGGATGGAATTCTTTGCCGCTCTGCTCGAGCATAAGGCTTAGAGCTTCATCACGGGTGAAAACGTTCGTCCGGTAGACTCTTTTTGTGGTGATAGCATCAAAAAAGTCTGTGATCTTAACGATCTTGCTGAAGAGATTGACCGATTGCTTCTTGTAATATCTCGGATATCCCGTGAGGTCTTCTTTCACATGGTGCTCTAAAGCCACGTGGATCGCTCTGACCGGAAGGTTCCTGAATTCTCTGAACTGGACCAACTTTCCCGCTCCTTGATAGGGATGCTTTTCGATGATTTCTCTTTCTTGGTCATCCAGCTTGGTCGGCTTTTCTAAGATTTCTTTGGGAGTGTCCAGCTTTCCGAAGTCATGAAAGAAGGCGCTGATCCCTAAATCCACAAGCTCATTTCGGTCAAGGCCAAGCCTTCTTCCCAGAGCGATGGACAGGATGCAGACATTCATCGAGTGGTTGAGGGTATACTCGTGAAAATTCTTGATGTTGGTCAGCCCCTGGACAAAAGATTCATTATCGACAATATGGTTGAATATGGACTGCATCAACCTTCGTGTTGTATTCAACTTGATCTTTTCCTGGCGATATTCCGTTTCAAAGGCTTCTTCGAGGTGGGTGATGCCGAGGAAAAAGACTTTGGCGGCATATTTTTCGCGGCTTGGCATAAGCTCTGAAGGAAGAATCTTCTCTATAGTGACATGGCGGATGCCTTGGCCTTTTACATCTTCTGATAAAGCCTCAAAGGGCGTTGTTGATTTGCCCTCTCCCTTCGAAAGAAGAGTCATAAAGAGTTTGAGGTCGTCTTCGCCGACCTCAGGCTCGAACATGATCCCGCCGATCTCTTTTTTCTTGAATTCTTGGAGGACAAATTTAAAGAAATGGTAATTCGCATAACCATATTTGAGGCGGAGATTATTAAAAAAAAGGGTGCTCTGGCGGACGGTGAAATGAGCCTCTCCCGATTCAGTAAGAGCCCTTCTGATAAGGACCAGAAGAGTGCCGATCTGGCGCTGGAAGAGAAGGTTATTCGGCTCGTAGATTTTGGCGCTCTTCAGGAGGACATTCAGCCGGATGACCATTTCCACGGCTAACTGATGGAGAGCTTTCGCTTTTTCTAACTGATCTCTTTCTTCAGCCGGTGTCTTCATGTCGTCGTCCCTTCGGAAGAGGACGGCTTGTCGCACTCAGCCGTGTTCTTGAGAGCCTGGAGACAAGCTTCCCTTATTTTTCCGCGCTGTTTTTTGGCGCCTTCTTTCAAGATATCTTTGGCCGCAGCGGTAGCCATCATTTCTAAGGCTCGAACAGCGCAAAGGCAAGCTTCCTTTTGTTTAGGGAAGGGAAAGAAGGAGTATTTCTTCAAAATTTTCCGGAGAAAGTCGCAGGCCTGCTCAGACTGGCTCCTGCCGAGAAAATCGAAGAAAGCTCTTTTTTCTTTTAAGATTTTCTTAATAAAAGCCTTATCGGAAACGAGGTTAAAAATATACTTCAATAATTGTCTGTCGTGGAAAAATTTGAGTTTTTCCGCCGCAGCTGTGCGCACCTCTTCGTCCGCGTCAGAAATAAATCCAAGGAGGATTTTGTTCGTCGGTTCATCTCCAATTTTTCCGAGTGTCTGGATGGCTCCCAATTTAATGGATTTATTCTTGTAGCTAAGAAAGTTGGCCAGATAGAGGATGACCCTTTTGTCCTGAATTTGGCTCATAAAAGCGATGATCTCCTTGGTCAGGATAGGTTTTGATTCCTGGGTCAGGTGCATCAGTGCTTCGACATCCATTTGCCCCATCTGCTTGAGAAGGTCCAGAGACTTCTCGCGGAAGCCCGGGTCCTTGGACTGTTCAAATAAATCAGCGACTATCCGGGCGGCTTTGGGTCCGATAAGTCTCAGATTAGGAAAAGAGAGCTTCTGGGTCAGCCACGGAGTTGAGGTCGAGAGATTGCTG
>CAZKEW010000028.1:0-5320 GCA_964551885.1 uncultured Eubacteriales bacterium | reverse complement strand
GAAGCTGGGCAACTTTTTTTATGGTTTCCAGAAACCCCTTCAATTCTTCCTTTTCTACGCCCTTGTAAAAATAAAGCATTTGCATGCCGTCTTTAAAAAAGAAGAAGGGGAGGCTTTTCACCGGATGGGGGTCCTCGTAGGCTTTTTTCTCTCCGAAAGTGAACGCATGTTCTTCGATGCCGAGTTCTAATTTCCAGTTTTCGTCGAGGAATCTCTTTAGTCTATCGTGGAGGTCGGACAAGAAGTTTGAGACAGTCTGGTGGTCAGAAGGAAAAATCTTCGCGGCTGAGACGGCATTGACAAGACAGTGGAGGATTTCCTTTACCTTGTCGACCTGTGCCTGATCTACAGCGGGGAAATTCTTATCCGCGCTAATTCTTAGGCTTTCGATTTTTTTGGATTCCACGCTTTTCTATTAATATTAACCCTTTTTTTCCATTTTGGTCAATTCAGCGAACTCGTTTGCTCAGGACATTTTTCTGGTAAATTTCGATTTCTTTAGGCCATTCCATTCCCAGAGGCACATCCATACTTAGGCAATAATAATCCCAGACAGCTCCAAAGGGCAGCGCTTTTAGCTCCTCAAGCAGGGCCAGGCGGCCAAAATGATTGCCGCTGTTCTCCAGCTCCCTGAGCTTTTCCTCAGGTTGGAGGAGGGCCAGGAGGAAAGCCTTAAGGGTTGCCCTGGCACCGATCACCCAGGCTCCGACGCGGTTCATGGAAGCATCGAAAAAGTCCAGGGCGATGTGGACTTTGCGGAGAGCCCGGCTCCGGAGGATTTCCTCAGCCACACTCCTCAGTTCCTCATTCAGGATGACGACGTGGTCGGAATCCCAGCGAACCGGCCGGCTGAGATGGAGGAGCATTTCTTCGGAGAATTGGAGGATGGCCGAGATCTTGTCGGCGACGGATTCTGTGGGATGAAAATGTCCCAAGTCCAGGCAGATCATTTTTCTCTTGGCCAGCGCATAGCCAAGATAAAATTCATGGGAGCCGACGACGTAAGATTCGCTGCCGATCCCGAAAAGCTTGCTCTCCAGGGAATCCTTCATCGTGGAAGGGCTGTATTCCACCTTGAAAATTTCGTCGAGTGATTCCTTGAGCAGGGCGCGGGGCGACCAGCGGTCAAAAGGGATGTCTTTGGAGCCGTCGGGAATCCAAAGGTTGTGAACGCTGACCGCCTTGAGTTCCCGGCCGAAGAAGGCCGCGATTTTGCGGCAGCGCTTGACGTGCTCAATCCAGAATTTTCTGACCTCTTTGTCTTTGCTGCTCAAGGTATAACCGGAATCGGCCTGGGGATGGGAAAAGCAGGTGGCGTTGAAATCGAGCTTCAATTTCTCCTGTTTGGCCCAGGCCACCCAATTTTTGAAATGCGTGGGTTCAATTTCGTCCCTCCTGACATGCTTTCCACCGAATTCACCATAGATAGCATGAAGGTTGAGGCGGTGGCTTCCCGGAATCAAAGAAAAGGCTTTTTTGAGGTCCATCCGCAGCTCTTCGACAGTGCGCGCTCTGCCTGGGTAATTGCCGGTGACTTGAATCCCGCCGGAATGAGCCGCCTCTTCTGTCTTCTCAAACCCACGGATATCATCCCCCTGCCAGCAGGGAAGGGAAAGCGATAGGGATTTTAGTGAAACGAGGGCAGATTCCACATCAACGCCAAGCTCGGTATATCGATCTCGGGCTAAAACATAAGCTTTTTCAACGGCCGAAGTGTTCATCCTCCCACCTCCCTGTTTTCATAAAATGCTTTGAAACCGCTCAAAGGCCAAATCCCATTCTTTGGCTCCAGTCGGCTCGTAAGTCTTCAACTCAACAGAATTCCCTATAATCATTCGAATATCTTCCAGAGATTTGACATATCCTAAAGCCAAAGTTTGAACCATGATATTTCCAGTAGCGGTGGCCTCAGCCGGTCCGGCGACGACAGGAAGGCCGGTGGCATCTGCGGTCAATTGACAGAGAAGCTGATTTTGCGACCCTCCGCCGATGACGTAAATTCTTTCGATCGGAGTATCCGTGAGCTGACGCAGCTCGTTCAAGGTGAACCGGTACTTCAGGGCGAGGCTTTCCAGGATGCAGCGAGAAACTTCCGGGATTGTCAGTGGAAGGGTTTGCCTCGTCTTGAGGCAGAATTGGCGGATGGCTTGCGGCATGCTCGGCGGGTTCAAGAAACCCGGCCAGTCCGGGTCGATGAAAACCTTGAAGGGCGGCGCTTCTTCCGCTGAACGCGTGAGGCTTTCATAGTTGATGGAAGTCTTTTTCATCCATTCTTTCCGGCACTGCTGAAGAAGCCAAAGTCCTGTAATGTTCTTGAGAAAACGGATAGTCCCTGAAACGCCTCCCTCATTGGTGAAGTTGGACTCCAAAGCCTTTTTATTGATGATTGGTTTGGGGGTTTCAATCCCCATCAGGGACCAAGTCCCGGAGCTGATGTAGGCCCAGTTCGCTCCCGAAGCTGGGATGGCTGCGATGGCGGCGGCTGTATCATGGCTGGCTGTGGCGATGACGAGAGTCTCTTCGAGGCCTATCTCTTTCGAAACCGCCGGGCTCAGCGTCCCGATCACAGTCCCCGGCGAAAGGACATCCTGCATGATTCCGGGAGGAATCCCCAGGGAGGCCAAAAGGTCTTGATTCCAGGCTCCGCGGCGAGGGTCGAGAAGCTGCGAAGTGGAGGCCATGCTGAATTCGCTCGCCTTTTCGCCGGTCAGAAGATAGGCCAAGAGATCAGGCATGAAAAGAAGGCCGGCGGCATGCTCGAGAAGGGGAGACTTGTCCCTGACCATGGCATAGAGCTGAAAAAGAGTGTTGAAGGGCATGAATTGAATGCCGGTCCATTGATAGATTTTTTCTCTGGCCACGCGTTCGAAAAACTCTTCCATCGCTCCTTTGGTCCGGGCATCCCGGTAGGCAAAGGGGAGGCCGAGAATGCTGCCGTCCCCGGCTATAAGGCCGAAATCAACTCCCCAGGTATCGACGGCAAGACTCTCGGGATGCATATTTGCCTCTTCGAGGCAGGTCTTTATTCCTTTTTTGACTTCCTCGAAAAGGTTGAAAATATTCCAATGCAGGTGCCCGAGGACTTGAATCGGGCTGTTGGGAAAACGAGCGAGCTCCCGGGTGATAATCTTGTCGGCTTCAAGCTTGCCCAGAATCGTCCTGCCGCTTTCCGCGCCAAGGTCAAAAGCCAAGAAATGATGAGCGCTCATCGTTTCTCCTTATGTTTGGTCCCGCCCATTTATTAGAAGTGGGGACGGCTCTCGTCGAGAGCCGTCCCCATTATATCTCAGTGAGCGGCCTTTGAAAAGTTAGAGGAAATATTCTAATATGAAGTCGGCGAGCGCGAAAATGGACTTCGAAGACAGATTAAAGCTGCTTAAAAAAGAGAGAGCTTCCCGGACAAGGCCTGATTCGATCAGCAAGACTTGGCAGGAGATCGACAAGAATCCAGACCTTTCTATTAAGGATAAACTGGAGAAGCTGATCAACCTGACCAAGACGGAAGGAAAAAAGAAGGAAAGGGCCGAGCCTGCTGAGCCTCAGTCGCGGAAAGCCCTTCAGGTGTTTGAAAATCACTTCTCTCTTCATTCGAGATACGGCAAGATATCTCTTGCGGCCGGCCTCAAGCTCAACGGCGAAATCCTTTCGCTCCTGAGCCGAGACCGTAGTTTTGAAGACCGCGACCTCTCCACCGCGCTTTTCTTGGACCTGGAGACAACCGGCCTGTCCGGCGGCGTTGGGGTCGTGCCTTTTCTTGTCGGGCTGGGTTTTTACAAGGATGAGAAATTTCATGTCCTCCAGTTTTTTATTGGCGACCCGGCCGAAGAAGAGAGCCTGATCAGAGAGCTCAGCCGGTTCCTCTCTCAAATGAATTTCCGGTCCGTGGTCAGTTTTAACGGTAAAGGCTTTGACCTGCCCCTTCTCGAGACCCGGTTTATTCTCCACAGCCGGCCCCTTTCTCTAAGCGGGCTTCCCCATCTTGACTTTCTCTTTTCGGCGCGGAGTCTCTGGAGCCATAAGCAGGAAAGCTGCCGTCTTTATCATTTAGCCCGGGAAATCCTCGGGGCAGAGAGGGAAGAGGACATTCCCGCGGCAGAAATTCCCTTCCGCTATTTCCAGTACTTGAGGTCCGGCGATTTTTCACTGATGGAGCCCGTCCTTTATCACAATCAGGAAGATATTCTTTCCCTGCTCGGCGTTGTCATCATGGGCGGAAGCTTTTTCACCGAGGAAAAAGAAGAAAGCCTGGAAGGGTTTGCCGATGCCATGGATTTATTCGGAGCGGCAAAAGTGTTGGAGAAGACGGGAGAAATCGATAAATCGGCGCAATTTATCCGCCGGGCTCTGGAGGGCAGGCTCTCGGAAGAGATAGCGCTCCTCGCTAAAAAGAAGCTTGCCTCTTATTTCAAAAAGAACCAAGAATGGGAAAAGGCCATCAGCCTCTGGCAGGAGATGACTCCGGCGAATCAGTTGTTCTGCTTCCGAGAGCTGGCGATGTATTACGAGCATAAGGAAAAGGATTACAAGAAAGCCAAGGAAATCGCCGAGGAAGGGTTAGCGTTGGCTAGGGGTGTTTCCCGGATCTACGAAGAGGATTTTGCGCACAGGCTCGAGAGGCTGAGGGGCAGAATCACCAGGCGGAAGAAAGAGGCGGAACGAGAATGAAAACGGAATTTCAAAAATTTCAAGCCTATCTCCGCTCCCGTGACCTCAAGATGACAAGGACGAGGGGGCTGATCTTCAAGGAGATTTTTTGTTCCCCCGCCGTCCACCCCAACGCTTATGACATCCACCGGAGGCTGCGGGCGAAAAGGAAAGACATTTCTTTGGCTACGATCTATCGGACCCTTAACCTGCTGGTCAAAAGCGGTCTCGTCAGCGAGATTGACCTGGGTGAGGACCACAGCCATTATGAGCCGGAATGGAACAAAATAGCCCATGGACATCTCATCTGTCTCTCCTGCGGAAAAGTCCAGGAATTCAGCAACAAGGAGGTCCAGGAAGTGATCGACAGAATTGGACAAGAGAAAGGATACACACTAGATAAGTTTTCCATCCAGGTTTTTGGGTTCTGTCAAGCCTGCAAGAAGTCCTGAAATCAAACCTTCACAACCCTTCTTCGGCCAACACATAGCTGAGAACGACCATGGCGATAGCACCCAGCTCCAGATAAGCCGGGTTTTCTGTCTGAGCGAACGCGGGAGAAAAAACAAACAAAAGAAGATTAGTTAGAATAGAAAGCGAGAGATAAAATTTTCCGGGTTTGAGGTCGATTCTCCGAATTGACATTGCTTTGCCTCTCGTTATTGTCCTTTTATGA
>CAZKEW010000027.1:0-18514 GCA_964551885.1 uncultured Eubacteriales bacterium | reverse complement strand
AAGGACGAAGCCGAGAGAGATGCCCTATTATCCACCATCAATTTCCTATTTTTCGGATGAAACTATAAGCAATATTTTAGTTCTTTTGTTAGACCATTTGAATCTCGAAGTTATGCAAGAAGACAAAGAAAGATTTCTGAGTTTGAGGCCAAAAGAGAATGCGAACCATAATTATCCGCGAGAAACGGAAGAAGCGTAAACCCGAAACTGATTTGATGCGTGCCATTCGGGATTATCTACGATTAACGGGATGGTTTGTAGTCCGATTCCAGCAAGGATTGGGGGCTATGCCTGGCATCCCAGATCTTTATATCATCAAAAATGGCCGCTCAGTTTGGGTCGAAGTAAAAATGCCCGGAAAGATTTTAAGCCCCGCTCAAAAAGATTTTTTTGAGATTATCCGATTCCATAAAGGGGAAGCTGTAACTTTATACAGTATCGAAGATGCCCAATCCTATTTTAGAGAGACCAGATCTGTGTCCACATTGCCAGGGATCAAACCCCAAACCTTGGCTTGAACATAATAACGGTAAAGAGCCGCGGTGGCGGCATACTTGCGGCTGGTCTCAACAGATTCCCTTTGAATGGCCGATTTATTGGCCGAAGTTAAGGTCGGGCCCAGATAAAGCGATTCGGTGGCAACGGGTTAAGGGTGGAACACCAACCGTTTGGCGAAAATTTCAATGCCCTATATGTCTGGAATGGGTTGAAGGACGGTTTGTAAAACAACAGATCTTGTGTGGTAAACTTAGTTGCGCTAAAAAGCGGCAAGAAATGGGCAGACAAAAGGCGACCAAGGAGAAATTAAATGCAAACAAAGTCTCAAATGTTTTTTAATTGGCTGGCGATCGGATTTTTAATCGGCGGAATCGGTCTTACGATTTGGATTCATGAAAAAATGGTAGATCTCCGATTTGAGGTCGTGCGCAATAATGCAACTATCGCCGTCCTTCAAAGTAGCCTTGAAAAGAAGATAGCCAAAAAAGTAAATCGGCTGAATGAGTGGGTTTATCGGCATTCGTCAGTCATTTCTAAGAAAACCGTTGATGAGATTGTATCCGCTTCCTCTTCGACCAAATATCCTGTTTTCTTATTGGCGATAATGGAGTTGGAAAGCGTTGGGTTCAGGCCAAGTGCCGTTTCTCCAACTGGCGCAGTTGGGTTAGGGCAGATCAATGTGAAAGAGCATGGTGCTCGTCTAAAGAAAGCAGGCGTGATATTGGAGGCACGGGATCTCTTTAATATAAAAGAAAATATCCAAGCCGCGGATTTAATCCTGCATGATTGTATGGTCCGGTCAAAGGCAGACCCCCTTAAGGCGCTGGAATGTTATCTGGGCGGCAAAGACGGGCGCTATGTTCTCAGGATTTTAAAAAACTATGCTGAAATGAGTCTTTTACTGGAGGCAAAGTGAAAAATGCAATAATAGCTATTTTAGTAACGATTCTTTTTATGCTTTTGTGGGATTTCTTCTGGCCATATCAATACCCACCTAAGACGAGAGGGGTTAAGGATGAGGTAGTTAGGATCAGGATTGATCCCATCCTTATCTTTAAGAAGGAGTTAGATGGCAAACGGAATTCAAGTGCTTTTAATGACCAGTGAGGAAGTCGAGAGGGTCAATTCGTTTATCCCCATCGCGGAGAAGTTTGCTTATGAGAACGTTGCTTTGTATTTGCCAAATTTTAGTGAAGAGTGGACTAAAATATTCCATCAAAAGATGGACGAATTAGCGATTGAACATGGCCTGCGTGTAAAAATCGAGACATTCAAGCCCTCGTTGGGCATTTAGAAATCGATCTAACTGATCTCCGAAAAAGAATGAAGGCTCGGGCTCGCCGTGTTGCGCCGATCGTTCATAGCGCTTTCGAGGTTTTAGACCTACATTGGGATGGAAGGGTCCCGGGTGTTAGAAGAATACAACAAAAGTATTATACTCTAATCGACGATCTAAGCCCTCAGAAAAATAAAATTAGGTCGGGAGGTCTTGAGGTCGGCTTTATGTTTGAGGGGAATGAATTCTGCTGGACAGTTGGAATCTATTGGTATCTGTTTGACGTTATAAATGGTAATGTCTAAGCCAATTCGGTACAAAACTTCAAAAGACATCGGCTCAATCCATGAGTACGGCCTTTGTTTTGATTACGTCCCTCGGGGAACCTTTAGCGATCAAAAAACAGCGTTCTTCCGCTGGCAATTATCGACGGGTGGACCGGGAGACGAATTCAGGTTTTATGTAGATGTCGATAAACGGCCTTATCGGATTGACTATGTTTATCTTAACTGGTTCGATGGGGCTACACTGAAACTCTATGGCACCCGGGAAGCGTTACTAACAGAAATATGGCAATCCCTTTTCTGCGAAACGGGAACGGTGGATCAGGCCGTTAAGGATGCTCAATAAGGGTCTGCGGATCCCCTGATCCTGGCTTTGGCAAGACGAAAAGAATGGCGAATGGGATCTTGAAACGATCGAGTCTGAGCGGGGCCATTGGAGGAGGGGAACTCTCCTAAAACAGGGGAGCCAAATTAAGGAGGTCAAATGCCCATAACTTATAAAGTGCATAAGGCGGGAGATTTTGTCGAGTTTTCTCTTGAGCCAGTCAGTCAAAGTGGGCTATACTCCTTTCCTTTAGCAAAAAAGTTGGTCTCTTGCCTTTTCGTTTCGGCTGGGCTTTATCTCCGGGAGAAGGAAATTTATTATCTTCATCGTGGGACCAACATTGCTGCCGGCATGATAAAGGCGCAGGAAATTCAATCTGACCTTTCATCTGCCATGGAAAGGTATTTAGAGTTTAAAGAATTCCTTTCGATCAATAAAGAATTGAGCGAGGGAAAGTGACGATGAAAAGGCTCATTGTCTCTTATCAAGGGGATCCAGTTCCTGCTATTGATGAGAGAATAGCGATCACTCTAAATAAGTTTGAGTATCACGAGGTAGGCCGGACTGAGACCCAGGGTCAGAGAGAATTAGAATTCAAGAAAAGGGAGGGCGAAAATGAATGAATGGGTATTAATAGGTCAATCCTGGCATAAAATTCACCTGCTGGGCCGAAACTATATTCTTGTCTGGGATCAATGGGCAATAAGGGGAGTCTCGAAGGCTCTGGTTAAGGGGTGGAAACTGGAATGACCTCAAAAGAGATTAAGGCTTTCAGGGCTAAACTGGGCTGGTCCCGGGAGTACTTTGCGGTGCGGCTGGGGTGTTCTTTTTGGACAGTCTATAAGTGGGAAGCTGGGCTGACAAGGCCGTCAAACTACTATTCCCGGGCGCTGCTGGCTTTGGTTGCTGAACTTAAACCCAATGACGTGCCGAGGCCATAAATGGCTGAACGCCGAATGCTCTGGAATAAAGTCTCCCGGTCTCGCAAGGTAAATTCCCTGTCCGATCGGGCGGCGATCCTCTGGGTGTTTAGCATCCCCTGGTTTGATTGCGAGGGCTACATGGAAGCTGACCCGGAATTTATCAAAGACAACGTAGTCCCGAAGCGTAAAAATATTTTAGAAGAAGACATTCCGGCGCTTGTGGATGAAATCGTAGCGGCTAAACTGTGGCAAAAATACGTCACCCGCGATGGGAAAATTGTTGCCTATGATCCCATGTTTAAGGTTCTTCAAATAATTCGGCCAGATAGAGAAGCTAAGTCAAGGTTTAAAGACCGTTTACTCCAGGAGGACTCCGGTATTACTCCGGGACCACTACAGGAGCACTCAGGAGAAATAAGGAAAGAAAGAAGTTTAAAGAAAGAAAGAAGGGGCCTTCCCGAAATAGCAAACTGTGGAATTGTGGATAAGTCATCAAAACCGGATTCCCCAACCGCCTTAAAAAAAATTGGAGAAATACTTAAAAATCTCGAAAAGAAACTTCAGTGACCATATCAAACCTCTACCAGATCGATAAAAGTGCCTCTAAACCGATTCTACGAAGCCTGAAAGGGCATAAATGATCCTCCGCGGCTTGAAAGAGATAATGCCCTACCTGAAAATCAGAACTCATGGCTGCTTCTATAAGTGGGTTAAAAAGTACCGAGTCCCTGTAATGAAGTTGGGTAGCTCTCTCTACACGACCTCAGAACTTTTAGACTCCTGGTTTTTAGAAATACATCAAACAATTAAAAAGAATTCCCCAATAAAAAGAAAGACAAGGGGAAGGCCAAAGAAATACAAAGAATTCCGTCAAAATAACCATAAATTAACTTGACAATCTTTTTAGAGTTCGCTAAAATTAGCGAATGCTCGAAAAGATTCCGCAAGTCACCCCTCAGATTGCCGAACAAGCCACCGAAGTCCTCAAAGAAAAGATCGAAAGAATTCTCTCTGAAGATTTAAGATTCCCGCTCTACAAGCACCTTTACAAGCTTATTCAAGCACTCGATTACGAGGAAATAAAGGTCGAGTACGATGATAAGCTTGCTCAATGGGCATATTCAGAGCCATTTGCTGAGGGAAGGGTTCAGCTTGGGTTTCATCGATTATTAGCAGAAATCCGCGGGCTCGTAAAAACAAAGGACAATGGGAATGGCCAGGTTAGGCCGCTGGTGATGATTAATCTGAAGGTGGGCAATGGCAACCCAGGCAAGCCTTGACTTCGATTCTGAAATAGCAAACTTTCGAGAGGATGTCAACCCGAAACAATGTGCGGCGCTTCGGCTGCTGGATTCCGGCGCAATCAAGTTTTTACTTTATGGGGGGGCCCTGGGGGGCGGCAAAAGTCATTTCTTACGGTTCTACGGCCTCAGATACTTGATGCGCCTTTTCTCAGAAAAGGGCCTGCGGAACGTGGCCGCCATGCTCGCCTGCGAAGATTACCCCACCCTAAAAGACCGCCAGCTCGTCAAAATAGCAACTCAGTTTCCTTCCTTCCTGGGAGAGTCATTTACGGATCACAAAGATTATGGCCGTTGCTTCCTCCTTCATCCCGAATATGGGTCCGGCATACTTTGTTTCCGTAACCTCGATGACCCCTCGAAATACATGAGCGCTGAGTTTGCCTTAATCTTGGTCGATGAATGGAGCCGAAACCAGCCCGCGATGTTCAATGACCTCAGAACCCGACTTCGATGGCCAGGACTGAAGAACGTCGAATGTCAGTTTGTGGGTGGGTCCAACCCGGGTGGCCCTTCTCATGCCATTCTAAAACAGCTTTTCATCGACAAGACCTTTCCCCCTGAGTTCATTCATCCCCATGATGTCCGGGGTCAATTCGCCTTTGTCAAAGCGCTGGCCGACGATAACCCTTATGCGGACGAAAGCTACATCACCCAGACCCTTGAGACGCTCCCAGAACCCCTTAAAAGAGCCTTCCGGTGGGCCGACTGGAATGTTTTCGTAGGTCAGGCATTCCCGGACTTAAACGAGCGGCGGCATGCCTATGACCCTGGGATCCGCCTTTTCCCTGAACATTCGTGGTTCGGGATGTCCTTTGACTGGGGGTTTGGAGCTCCTTTCTCGGTGGGGTGGTGGCATACCGACGCCGATGGCCGCCTTTACCGTTTTGCTTCCTGGTACGGATGGAACGGAACCGCAAACCAAGGTCTTCGTATGGAGGACTCGGAAATAGGCAAGGGAATCATCGAACGAGAAAAGGGCATGGGTCTCGTTAAAGATTACGAGGATGGGGTTTGGGGACCCAACATCATTCGAAAACTGAGCCCTGACTGCTTTCAGAAGAAACCGGATTACAAAGGTGGAGGTCAGGGGCCGTCAACTGCTGAAGTTTTTATGAGGATGGGGATCCGGGGCAGTCCGGGGGATCCGAAACGGGCCCTAAAGATCAGGCAATTCCGAGAGAGAACCAAAATACCGGGAGATGGCCAGATGCCGATGATGTTGATCAATCGAGCAGACAGTCATTTCTTTCGTACCGTGAGCTCTTTAATCACTGACCCAAACAACATCGAGGACATTGATACCTCCGGGGAAGATCACGTTTATGATGAAGTGGCCTTGATGTGCATGGCTCGGCCATTGAGTCAAATCTTGTTTGAACCTGTGCCCAGGGAGAAAAGGCCCACGGGAGCGACGGCAGCGGCGGCAGAAGAGCTGAAGCGCATCAGGCAAGAGCTTGAAGCAATCGAAAAAGGTGACTTTGAGTGGGAAGGATCGGCAACGGGTGAGCGGGCGATGATGGTTTCGGATGAGTGGTGAAAGGAGGATTAATGACCAACTTTCAACTCTGGACCTTAATTTTGATAGGTCTTTCCTGGGGGATATGGGCGATCAGCGCCTTTTGGATTTACCATAGACAGAATCGGACAATTCAAGCTCTTTTGGATCGGGTTATGGCTCGGGACTATGGCGAATTCGTCAGAGCAGAAGTCACGCGAAAAGAAGCGGAATTGAATCCGACAGAAAAAAAAATAGTGGAAGTTGGCCTTCCCGTTGATTAGGGGAATACGATGACGACCAAAGGGATGACTGCTTGGCAATGGGTTCCAAAGGCCAAAAAGAAAGTAAGACTTACTCCAATTGGCCGAAGACCTATGTTCCGGGATTATAAAGCGCCGATTCACGGGCATCCCATAAAGCAGGCTATAAAGAAAAATCACCTTTCATGGGGGCTGGAGTTTTTAAAGAAAGTTTACAAGTGGGGGTTAAGGGGTTTTAAATGACCGTACGCCTTAAAGACATCGAAGACCTAACCGGGAAATCGGATACCCGGACTCTTGCTGGCAATATCAATGAACTCTTAGACATCCAGCATGACCTCAGCCGGATCATCATTGACCGGATCACCTACCGAAATATTCTGTATTACATCGGCGAGCAATATGTTGAATTCGTCAAGACAGCGGGCACATTCAGACGCCGATTGGTTCCTGCGTACATTCCTACGCCGGTTGACAACCAAATCCGAGATTACGTCATAGCGGCCAAAGCGATGCTTTTGAATCAGCGCTTAGTTCCGAAGGTTTCGCCGAATACGAATGAAGCAGAAGACATTAAGGCTTCCCAGATGGGATCTAAGGTTCTCGAATGGATGGACACGATCAACGATAATGAGTTCGCTGATGAAAAAGAAAAGTTGGTCATTTGGCTTTGCCTTGCGGGAACGGCCTTTCTCCGTACTTATCCCGATATGAGTATGGGCAAATGGTTGCTCACAAATCAAAAATCAGGAGAGGTCATAACCCGGGCAGTTATTCCTTTTTCGGTCCGGTTTGAAATGAGCGGGGAGCGGTTAAGAGAAAAACGCTGGGTTGGACTCCAAAGTCTTTATCCGCGGGAATATATCGAGGATATTTTCAAGGTTAAGTTGGAGGGCACAACGCAGCCGGATTTAATTGACTATGAGCGGAAGCTAATGAAGTTAGTCAGCCAAGTTTCACCCTGGAAAGGTGCTGGCCTTGAAACCCAGATGTATCAGGAAGATTTAGATCAGGTTTTGATCCGAGAGGTTGAATTCCGGCCAACTCAGAAGTTTTCAAAGGGCCGTTATATCGTAAACTGCGAACAGGAGATCTTACTCGACGTCGATCGCTTACCGATCAAGAGCGAAGATGAGAGTTTTTATTATACGCTAACCGATTTTCATTTCCATTATGTCCCGGGCCGGTTCTGGGCGGATGCCCCGGTAAACGACTTGATTAGCCCGCAGAACTCGATAAATGAGATTGATCAGGCTTTAGCGATGAATCGAAAGGGGTTAGGCAGGCCAAGGGTTATTTGTCCGGGCGATGTAAAATTCAAGCGGGTTCAAGAAGGAGCTCACAACTTTCTGATCTTAAGTTACGATGCTTTATTATCGGGGAACAAAGAACCAAAGATCGAGCCAGGGACGCCTTATCCAACTCAAGTTTTAGAAGAGCGAGCGATTAAAGTGACTTCGATTCAAGACATGACCGGAGATCCCAAAAATATCTTAAAGGGTAGAGCGCCAAGTGCTCAAAGTTCAGGAGTTCAGATTGACATTCTGCGCGAAACCGCCGAACGGGGCCACTACCCAGACGTTGATAGATTCAATCGATCGATGGAAAGGGCGTATAAAAAGCGCCTCGTTCTGGCTCAAGAAATTTATACTGAGAAACGGCAAATCAAGATTGCTGGTAGGGGGCGGCAAGTTGAAATTTTCTCTTTCCGGGCTGCTGACCTTCGGAAAAATACCGACGTCCGGCTGGAAATCGATTCTGGAATCAGTACCACTCGCGCAGGACAAACCCAGATCTTAATGCAGATGGCTGACAAGGGATATTTAGGACCGATTACAGAAAACCCCGAACTTCGCCAGGAATTCTTACAAAGAATGGGCCTTTCAGGAGCCACAACTCAAAGTAACGTGGACATCGAGCGGGCTGAAATGGAAAATGCGGCGATCAGTACGGGCAAGCCGTTTGATATTTTCCTTGCCGATGCGACTCAGCCAGGGCCAGACGGTTCGCCGACTGTGACGAATCTTGACCCACTTTTTAAATATGACGATCATGCGGTTCATTACGCCGTCCATCGCCGATTCATTTTATCAAACGCCTTCGCCGAACTCCCGCGGAAAGATCAGACATTGATGTTCGTCCATACCGATATGCACGAAATGGAGTTGATGAAACGGATGGCGATGATGGCGCAGCAAGCCCAGCAAAAGCAAGGCGGGGATGGGCGGGGGATTCAAGAAGGCGGTCCGCAACCACGCAAAACGCCAATGGGAGAGGAATTGCCGTTAAGGGAATCAGAGATCGTTTAAGATGCCTGAATACGCTACCCTGACAAGGTTCGCTGATCTCCTCAAGGAAGTTTATCCGAAAGGAAGGAAGTGGGGTTTGAGAGCGGCAAGGAAAGAGGCAAAAAAGAAAAAGAGGGGAAGGTTTTATAGGAGTTTAAACCGTGGCTGAATCAACCTGCCCCAGTTGTGGCAAAAAAAGAAAGCACCAGGGTGGCCAATGGGTTTGCATGAATCCAAACTGCCCTGAGTATTTAGTCGGGAAGGCATCGACCGTAGTTAAAACGCTTAGAGGCGCAGCGGTGCGTACAAAAGAAATTCTGGGAGATTAAATGAGTCCTTTTAGAATCAGACAAGTGAATGGCTATGAAGTCAGATCTCCCAAGGGAGTGAAGGGAAAACATAAAAGTTTAGCCTCAGCCAGAGCCCAGCAAAGAGCTATTTATGCCCACTGGAAAGGCGAAGGAAGGAAGAAATCATGACTTTATTAATAAATGGAACCATTTGTCCTATTTGCGGTAGTCAGTTGAGAGGAATGGAAGATAAAATTTTATATTGTATGTGTTGCGGCATGACAGCAAAGAATAAAGGAGAAAATAATGCCTTACTCGAAACAAAGACTCTCGGCAATGAGAGCGACCCAAGCCAAGAAAACCCTTATTCCAGCGGCGATTAAGGCAACCGGCAAGAAAGGATTCACCGCTACTAAAGAAGCCCTGGAAGGGAAACCAGGAGTAACGAGTCCCACAAGACTTGCGGGATGGTTGAAGGGTAGGAGTAAAGAACGGGGTCAACTTTCACCCGAACACCCTTATGTAGGGCGAAAAAAGAAAAAATGAAATCTTTGACTTCTACAGATTGGGCATGGTTGGCAGGATTTGTGGATGGCGAAGGCTCTATTTATTTAAGGCTAGAAGGAAGAAAAAGAGTTAAACCGTATCATCATCTTCGCATTCAAATAACAAATACTCGGAAAGATGTTCTCGAATTGATCGCATTTAAATTTGGAGGGCATGTAAACACACAAGGTAGAATTCCGAACGCTGGTCGTAAACCAGTTTATAGATGGAATGCAGCAGCCAAACAAGCCGAAATTATTTTAAAAAATTTATATCCATATTTAATCCTTAAAAAGGATCAAGCCGAAATAGGAATTGAATTTTTGAAAACTAAGATGCGAAATAGAAAAGGAAGTCAAAGATTACCATCTGGAGTTTTTGACATCCGCAGTAATTTAACTCAAAAAATGTATAAACTAAATCATAGAGGAAATATTAATTAACCGCAGACCAAAAAGGGGGAAATAATGATGGCCAAACCGACACCGGAACTAAAATCGCCTTCGCCTTCAGTTTCTTTCAATTTCAATGAACAACTGAAAGCTCCGGCGAATTTTAAAGAACTGAATATCGCAGAGAAAGTCAAGCTCATCGTAACTGGCCGAGTCAAGAGTATTAGCCAGGGGAAAAACTACGATAATAAGACCTACCAAGATTTGTCAGTCGAAATCGATAGTGTTGACCTGGAAATCGGCGGACCCAAAAACCTGAAGGAAGCTTACAGAGTCGCACAATCGAAAGCTGAAAAGCTGAATAAATAAAAGGCAGCTTGCCAAGAGCAAAGCGCCAGAAAGGAAACCACAATGCCAGAAGACGAAAAAACCGCAATACCGGGATCGGACCCCGGAATCACGGCACAACCTGGGGCCGTACCAGGAACGGGGCAAGAAGGCGGTCTCCCCCCGAAGGCCGACGATGATAAACTTCCATTTGATCAACACCCGAAATGGAAGAGTGCGAGACAAGCAGAAAAGGCCCTTCAAGATTTAATGAAGGAAAACGAGTGTGAAACGATCGAGGAATTAATGGAGGCGGTTGTTGCCGGGCGAACCCTTCTCGGGAAGCAAGTAACTCCAGATCAACTTGATGGCCTTTTAAAGAAGGCTGAAACCCTCGATCAGTATGAACGGTATTGGAAAGAGCAGGAAGAAACTAAGAAACGCCAGGGAGAAGAGCCGGAAGATACGATACGGCGACAGGAACAGGAAATAAAGGCTCTTAAAGCGCAGCAGCATGGCGAGAGAGAAAAAGAAGAGCGAGCCAGGGAAGGCCAACAGGCCGCAGATGCTTATGATAATGAAGTCAAGCGCCTTGTTGATTCCCTTGAGGAAGTTCCAGTTCCCTTTCGGAAATTCTACTACTACTTCTTTGGCGTCGAGAACCCTGCTTCTTCCATTGACATCACCGACCGCAAAGCTATTCGGAAGACTGTTGAAGATGGGTTCAAAGTCTTGAAAGAGTTTGAAACTGCCATCATAAGCAATTTACAAACCAAAAAAGGCGAGATTCCACCAGTCCCAGGAACAGGCGCGGCTGGTGAAACTGCACCAAAAATCAAAAACCTGAGAGAAGCCAGGAAGACCTTGGGCGATCTTCTCTCCACCAAATTCCAGGGAGGTTAAACCAAATGGTAGCGTATGCGGACCTCACCAACTTGACGGAAATCCTTAAAACCGTCTATGGTGAGGGAATCACAAATCAGTTCAAGGATGAAAAGACAACCTATAACCTGTTTCCGAAATCTGACCGGAAGCCAGGAGGCAGAGGCTATGTCTTCGCTATCCGATATGCCAGAGCGCAAGGTACTGGAGCCAGAGCCGAATCCGTTCCCCTACCCGATCCCCTGACTGGGATTAAGGACCAGGGAACAATTAGCCCGAAGTATATTTACGGGGCAATCAGACTCACGGGCCCGGCGATCGAAGCGGCTAAGGCAAACGTGATGGCGTTCGTTGATGGGTTGGCTGATGAAATGGACGATATTTATCAGTCAATAATCGTCGATCTAAACCGACAGGCTCATGGCGATGGGTTCGGTCTCATTGCTACAATTTCAGGAGCCTTTACTCCTTCAGCCTCCGCAACGTGGGCCTGCACCTGCGATAATGATGAAGGGGTCATGTATGTGCAAGAAGGGATGATCATCGACTTTTATAACTCCACGGCGGCAGATCAATCCTGCTTCTCTCAGAGGGTTTTATCGGTAGCGCCGAAAACGAAAGTCGTGGTCTTCGAGACTCTTCAGAGCGGTTACTTGACCAATCATCCAATCACGGCTGCGAGGGCTTACGCAACGGCCGAGGCCAGCGTCGCCAACGGAAGTTTTCTCGTAAAACAGGGTGCCAGGGCTGCTACCCATGCGACCACGAACGCTCAGTACGAGATGATCGGCCTGGATGGGATCTTCGACGATGCCACGCTTTTAGCCACCTTTGAGAACATCGCTGTGGCGACTTATCCGAAATGGCAGGCCAACCTGATTAGCAATTCGAGCGTTAACCGAGAACTCAGCATTGATCTGATGCTCAACGCTTGCGACCAGACCCGAACACGGTCAGGGTACAACGTCGAACAGATGATCATGGGCCTCGGCCAGCGCCGGAAATACGCTAACCTGCTTCTGCCTGAAGTTCGGTACGCACCGGCAAAGCTTGTGGGCGGCTATGAGGTTTTGACTTTCGCAGGCGGAGATGGTTCGATAGAACTCCTCATTGACCCCCTGACGAAAGTGAACAAGATTTTCTGTATGCCCCGGGACGTGATCAAAAAATATGAACTGACATCCCTGGGTTGGGGAAATCTTGACGGGGACCAGATGCACCGAAGAGCAGGATACGATGAGTGGGATTTGTTTTTAAGGCTCTATACTCAGTTGGGGACGGAGCAACGTAACTGCTTGACAGTATTGAAGGATTTGGTCGAGCCATTGGTCTATTAGCAGTCGGAGATTTTTAACCCCGCTCTGGGGTAGCTTAGGGTCTGACCAACCCGCTATAAGCTTGTCGTTCCTCCGCAAGCTTTCGCCTCCTTTCCCTACCCCAGAGCATTTCAAGTATCCCGCTTGAGCGGGGGAAAACTTTAAGGGAGAAAGAAAATGTTTCTAAGAAAAAAAGGGATGGTTGATATGTTCAATATGCAGGCCCAATGGGCTTTGCAGAAATACGGGATTATCCCGGGTGAAATGCGCCTTTGCTACCGGAGCGGCACAGCACCGGAACATGCCTATTTGCGAGATAAAATCGAAGATGCTAACCGACATTCAACTCTTGCCTTGGCTTACGCGGCGATGGTGGATGACAGAAACGATGTAACATTTCTGACTGGCGAATCCCATCAACTGGCTGCTACGATAACATGGGTAAAATATCGGGCTCATCTGATCGGTTTAGCGGGCGGTCGTCCGACGCAATTTCAGCGGCCAAGATTTGGCGCAAGCGATAACTTTACGCCGGTTATCACCATGTCAAGTTGGGGCACAACCTGGGCAAATTTGCGTATCGCTCATGGCCGAGGGAATGCGGGCAATCTTGTGGGCGTGCAATTAAGCGGCCATTACAATAACTGGACAGGAGTTCATCTTTACTCTCCTGGAGACACTACTGAAGGCGACGTTGGCGCAACGATGATGAGCTTGAGCCTCGCAGGAGGGAATAACTATTTCGAAGATTGCACCTTCGGAGTAGATACTATCCAGCGCAGCGCGGCCAATTCGTTGATTAACATCAACACATCGGGAACAAACAATGTCTTCAAAAAGTGCATCTTCCACATGTTCCAGGATGCGGCTACGCCTTACCTCATTTGGTGCGCCTCTGGTGCAGGAGTGCAAAATAGGTGGACCTTCTTCGATGACTGCCTATTTGTGGCATATAGCACAAACTGGGGAACTCCATTAACCGTTGCTGTGGGATACAATTACAGCGGTGATGGCCATCGGCTGATCTTCAAGGATTGTGGATTTGCGGGCGTAACCGATATCATTGCTGATGGTTACGAGAATAACATTCAGATGTTCGGTGGGAATACGTACATCAGTGCGAATACTGTGACTGGCTTAACCGTTGTTCCCGTAACATAAAATCTGACTGAGGAAACTGAGGAGGGGGAAACTCCTCCTCTTTTCCATAAGGAGATAATATGCCACCAATTGATGATCTTTTATCTTCGGTTTTGGTCTCTGAGATCGCAGGTAAACTGGGGGCCAGCACAAGCGCAGGAAGAAAAATAATCGTTCCTTTTGAAGCTTTGGCACTCGCAGGCCAGATCGATATACAAAATGAAGCGGCATTTGCTTCTTTAATGGCTGAGCTTGCCATCGCAAGGAGTTGGACTATCAAAGTCTATTTCATCGCAAGAGTGGCAGAGTTTAGTGACTAAAAGTTTTGGTCTCCATTCGGAATTGCGTGGTAGATACGACAAGGAATCTGCCGAAGCGGAAAAGCTTTATCATGAGGGCTGGTATGGGTCGCCTGCGAAACGCCCACCCTCTGGTCAGTATCGGCAAAACTATGACAAAATCAATTGGAAAAAGGAGGAAGGAAATGACGGAGGCAGAGCAAAAAAACTGTAATGCCTGCATGGATGAGCTCAAGGAGGTTTTAAAAAAATTCGGATGCCAGTTGGAAATTATCGTGGTTTTTTCATCTCTTCATGGCCCTGGATTCCAGGTCAGAACCGTCCCAACTCGGAATATCGTCGTAGCTCAGAATATCCCGAAGATGGGGGATAACTGAATGGATTATCGACCAGATAAAACATTCAGACAGGATCTTAAACGCCTTGATCGCCGACTTGGGACGAAGTTCAACGGCCAACACTTTGTAGTTACTTTCGATCGGGGTTATGGCGAGCCCGTCAATATCTGGGTAGTTAAGGCCGAAAATGGCGGATTCCGGCATCCAGATAATCGGGATATTTCAAAACTGAAAGAATCGGATCTCGCCAGAGAGGACTACCGAATCAAGTTCATGCGAGTAAGTCAGCACTATGAAGCCTTGCGGGAAAAAGCCAGGAAAAGCAGGCATGAACTTTTCCGAGACTTGACTAAAGACGGTAAACGGCAACTTCGACGAGCTTACGAACGAGTTTATGAAACGATGGGCATTGAGAGACCTTTGGCCAAATGAAACAAAAGCAAAATGCGATATTGACGATCGCGGTGGGTCCCTACCTCAAAGTATGGGAAAAGACGAAATCATACTTCGAGGCCTATGCTGATAAGGTCAATGCCGATTTGATTGTCATTCAGGATTTCGACTCAGGCGAATTTCCCTCCCCTCATTGGCTGAAATTAGCAATCCATCATTTTCTTCATAAGCAATATTCCAGGCTTATCTATTTCGATGCCGATATGATCATCCGGCCTGATTGCCCAGATCTTTTCGAGATCGTCCCGGAAGAAAAACTCGGCATCTTCAATGAGGGCAAATTCGTCCCCAGGGCGATCGCACTTCATGAAGCAAAGTTGAAATTGGGGGATCTCCCGGAATGGGATGGAATGAGTTATTACAATACGGGCGTTATGGTCATTTCGCAAGACCATCGCCATATCTTTGCACCGATCGAAAAAATTCCCCATCTTCGTTTTGCCTTTGGAGAGCAAACCTTTTTAAATCATCGGATCATTCAGGGCAAGGTTCCGATAGCAGAACTGGATTATCGATTCAACCGAATGAGTCTCATGAACAAATGGCTGGGAGTTTCCAGACTGGACAGTTTTGTGGTCCATTATGCCGGGTCTCCCAACATCGAAGCCATGCTGAAAGCGATAGATTCAGATGGCGAGCAATGGAGGAAAGATGCGCCGGATTATCATTATGAGCCTTGCTTTTTTATCAATTGCGGTGGCGGTTTGGGCGACCAGGCATGCGCAGAGCCAGCGCTCCGATACCTCTCGGAAACGCTCTACCCCAGAGCTGAAATTTGGGTATTGACGAATTACCCAAGACTTTTTAAGCATCTTCGAGTAAAGGCTTTTCAGGATACGCCAGACATTCTCAGGCCAGCGATTTTTGAGGTTGATACCCATCCATCCCCTACTACTCCATTGCGGAAATATCTTTCACATCTTTTTTCTCATGGCGTGGATTATAATTCGATAGCGATTTTAAAAAGAATCCTGCCGAACTGGGAAAAGCAAATCAAGATTGCTGTGGAACCGGAAGATTTCGCCGAAGTGGGCGATGTTGATCTTGATGTGATTATTCACCCAGGGAAAGGATGGGCAATCAACACTTTCCCCCCCGAATGGTGGATGAAAATTATAAATGATCTGAAACAACACAATTTTAAGATCGGCCTTATTGGGAAAAGCCTAACCGGATTAAGCGGAACTCATGGAGTTTTAGATTTTCCAGCTCCAAGAGAAGTAGTGTATTTTAGAGATAAACTTTCTTTGGGCGGCCTTTTAGCTATTATTTCTAAAACTGACACCCTTATTTCAAATGACTCTGCGCCTATTCATTTAGCCGGTGCTTTTGATAACAACATCATTCTAATCCCTACCTGTAAGCATTCTCACCATCTTTTACCCTGGAGAAATGGAAGCCAAAATTATAAGGCTGTGGCGATCTGTAAACGATTGCTCAATGAAGATATACCCATGTACCCAAACCAGATTTTTTATACCTTTAATCCTTTTAAGGGGCCTATTCATGATTACATTCCAGAGGCAGAAGAAGTTATATCGGCTGCCTTGAACATGGGCAGAAAAAGATTTTCTCATAAAGAATTTTTACCTGCGCAATTAAGCGTGGGATAAAAGGAAGGAGAAAAGAATGATAACCATTTTTAACCCGACAAACGAGAGCTTCAAGATGATGTATGCAGGCATTGAGATCCTTATGGTTCCTGAAGAGAAGAAAACGGTCGATGATGCTATGGCCGGACACCTTCTCAAACACTTTGCTGCCAGGGGCCTTTCCCAGCTGCTTTACGGGGATAATGAACAAATCGTAGGCGATCAGGGTAAGACAAGGAATTACGATTTCAAGAAGGAACAGATCAACCGTTACAATATCATGAATGAAAACCGGAAAATGCAGGGAATGGGATACTTACCACCCACCCAGGAGATCAAAAAATACAGTATAGAACTGGGGATTAAACTCCTGGAACCCTACACCATGAAGGATGAAGAAAAATCCGAAATCTCCCGGATCGGCAAAGAGAATGCTGAGATGAACAAAAAAATCATGGCCTTGATGGAGCAAATGGGCGAGATGACTTCTATTCTTGCCAAGTTGGTCCAAATGAAAGCCGAACCGAAAGAAGGACGAGAAGGAGCCAAAAGGTGAAATGAGCACTTACTATAACTGCTATGAACTCCTGGCCGAAGTCAGACGGGGTATCAATGAGCATTCAACGGGCAAGGTTAATGGAACCGATACGAGCGGGGCCTTCCCCAATGAAATGATTATCAAGAAGATCAACGATGCTCAAACATTCCTCTTCAATCTTCTTTTCAAACGGATGCCTTTTCTTTGGCTTACCTCTACTGATCTAACCGGTTCTGCCTCTGAATATACTTTGCCTGCCGATTTCTTTAAACTTCGTCGATGGGAAACCTCGGATAATGTGAAAATCAAGCCAATCTCTGTTGATGAACGGCATTTGAATGAAGATGAAGGATCGAAGTATCTTTACTATCGTGCCGGGTTAAAACTGCGAATTGATAAGGATGGTACTGGCGATACCTGCAAACTCTGGTATTTCAAAAGACCTCGCCGGATAACAATGGGATCTGCTTCTGCAGGCGGGGCCCTTTCAATAACTCTGGCCAGTTCTGCCCGTAAAGAAGCCGATTATTATAATAGCATGACCATCGAGGACGTAACGGCTGATTTCGCGGTTGCCATTTCCGATTACTCTGCTACCCGGGTAGCCACGATTGCTCAAACAGCGGCTTCAGCGGATTATTATGGGATTGTTTCGGAGATCCCAGAGGAATTCCATCACTTAATCGGCGAGCGGGCAATTCTTTATATGAAAATGCTTCCTCAATCCAATGTTCCCATTGGTCGGACTGAGTATGAGATGTTTAAAGAAGATTTGGTTGAGACTTATAGAGCTTATTGCGGAGACATGGAAGAAGGCGATGTGATGCCAGAAGATGTCTTTATGAGTCTGGAGCCTTTTGTGCCGTGAAGATCCCGATAACTGAAATCAAAACTATTCCCTTCCGTGGCGGCTGCAATACGGCCATTGAGCCTGCCCTTTTGCCTTCTGGCGGTTATTCTATGATTCAAAACTTAAGAAACCGCTGGCCGGGATTTGAGAAAAGAAAGGGGTGTGTTAAACAGCATTCAACCGCTGATGGGACAAATAAAGTGATGAGTCTTTACCAATTCTCCAAGGCGAAGCGTACGGAGATGCGGTTGTTTGCCCAGATGAGCGATGGTGATATTTTAGAAGCCACGAATAACCCACCGACTATCACCACCGGGGCCTTTGGATCTGAGGTCTTGGATGGATCAGCCAATCCTATCTCTGCTTCTTGGGCTAATCTCGCTGATAAAATGATCTTCTCTAATGGGGTTGACCAACACAAGATTTACGCCGGTCAACTAACTCCAGTTGAAAAATTCATCGTTTACAAAGGCGCTGCGGCCATCCCAACGATCCCCGTTCTGGGCGAAGATTATTCGGATGAAGTATCCGATGGTCTAACCACAACCGTTGCTGTCCTTGATTCTTTGGGGGATCTTGCGACTGATTATGATGCGATCTTCGTAAAGACCCATATCAAAGCCGATGTTCTAAATTGGACCGTTACGTTACCCAACGGGACTGCAGCAGTGATGCAGGGCCACTACTGGAATGGGGCATGGACCGCTCTTTCGGGGTTTACAGACAATACGATAGTTTCGGCCAAGACTTTGGCTCAAAGTGGATCAATGACCTGGACAATGCCCGCAGATCAGTTGCCTCAATTTATGTTCGGTTCTTACGGTTATTGGTATCGGCTGACCCTATCTTCTGGTGATCTGGATGCTGAAGTTGAAGTTTCTGAAGTTACTTATGA
>CAZKEW010000026.1:5167-18556 GCA_964551885.1 uncultured Eubacteriales bacterium | reverse complement strand
CCGCCGAAGGGCATCATGTCGATGCGGTAGTCGGTCGAGTCATTGACGATGACTCCGCCGACCTCGAGCTCCCGGATGGCCTTGAAAGCGTTATCCAAGCTGCGGGTGAAGATAGCGCCGTGGAGCCCGTATTTGACGCTGTTAGCGAGCCCAATGGCTTCATCAAGGGACGATACTTTATAGAGGTTCACCACCGGGCCGAAAACTTCCTCGCAGTTGAGCTTGGCCGCTTCGGGCATATTCCGGAAGACCGTGGGCTCGAACAGCGTCCCTTTCCTCTTGCCCCCGGTGAGAAGCTCGGCTCCCTGCGCGATAGCCTCCTTGACCCATTCCTCAACCCTATTGGCTTCTCCTTCGGTAATCATCGGGCCCATGTCGGTGTCCTCATCCAGCTGGAAGCCGACCTTCATCTTCTTCGTCAGGGCTACGAACCGCTTTTCGAATTCATCGTAGATAGCCTTGTGGATGTAGATCCTCTGGACGCCGATGCAGTTCTGGCCGACCGCCCAGAACGCACCCGACACTGAGAGTTCAACCGCTTTCTCCAAATCAGCGTCATCCATGACGATGACGGGCGAGTTCGAGCCGAGCTCCATGCCGATCTTCTTCAGTCCCGCTTTGCGGGCGATCTCCAGCCCTGCCTCTGTCCCGCCGGTGAAGGAAATCATCCTCACCCTCGGATCGGTCACCAAAGAATCGGCAATCCGGGAGGCATAGCCGGTGACGATGTTGAGGACCTTCCAGGGCAGGCTGGCTTCGATCAGCGCCTCACCTAACTTGAGGGCGGAAAGCGGGGTGACTGTAGCTGGCTTGAGCACGACGGCGTTCCCGCCGGCGATCGCGGGACCCACTTTGTGAGCTACGAGGTTGAGCGGGTCGTTAAAAGGAGTAATAGCGGCTATTATTCCGATCGGAAAACGATAGTAATATCCTATCCTGTTCTCCGAGCCCTGACGGCTGTCGAAAGGAATCGTCTCGCCCACGATGCGCCGCGCTTCTTCAGCAGAAATGGTGATCGTGTCGATGCAGCGGCTGGCCTCTTTCCGCGCCTCCCGGATGGTCTTGCTTCCCTCGGTGGCGATTGTCCGGGCAAATTCCTCCTGGCGATCCTTGATGATTTGGGCTGCCCGGTAGAGGATGGAGATGCGCTCGTATACAGGCAGGTTGCGGTTTATTTTAAAGCCTTCTTCGGCTGCCCGGAGCGCCGCTTCCACGTCCTCCTTATCCCCAGAAGGGACCGTGTCGATAAGCTCGTTATTGTAGGGATTGCGGACGTCGATCTTCTCTGTCTTGTCCACCCATTTGTCACCGATGAGCATTTTCATGATAACTCCTCCTTTCTCAGCGCCTAATCTTAGCTCACCGCCCCGTTAATTTCAAGGGAGCTCCGCATTGATTTTTCCCCGGTCTTATTCTACAATTATCGAGGATGGAAAAAATCAGGATCGTCGGCAATCATTCTCTCCGGCTCAAGGGGAAAATCCAGATCAGCGGGTCGAAGAATGCCGTCCTCCCCGCCATCGTCGCTTCCCTGCTCACGGAAGACAAGCTCAAGCTGCGAAACATCCCGCTCGTGAAAGACGTCTTCACCATTCTCATCCTGATGAAGGAGCTGGGGGCTGATTCCGAGCTCAGAAAAAACTCCCTCTCCATCCTGACCAAAAAAATCATCACCCCGGAGGCTTCCTATGAGCTCATCCGGTCGATGAGGGCTTCTATCCTCGTTCTTGGCCCGCTCTTGGCGCGCTACGGGAAAGCGATGGTTGCTTTGCCGGGAGGTTGCGCCATCGGGTCGAGGCCCATCGACCTTCACATCAGCGGGCTGCAAAAGTTGGGCGCTTCCATCTCGCTCGAACACGGCTATATCAAGGCTGAAGCCTCGAGGCTTAAAGGGGCTGTGATCGAATTCGAAAAGAAGACAGTCGGGGGCACGGAAAATCTCCTCATGGCCGCCACCCTGGCTCAGGGCGAGACCATCCTGAAAAACTGCTCTTTGGAGCCTGAGGTCGTCAACCTCTGCGAGCTGCTTACGAAAATGGGAGCCAAAATCGACGGACTCGGCGAGGAAATCATCCGCATCCAGGGAGTGAACGAACTGGGAGGGGCAACGCACGATATTATTCCCGACAGAATCGAAGCCGGCACTTTCCTCGTCGCCGGCGCTCTTTCCCAGGGCGATATCACGCTGGAGAATGTCGAACCTCAACACCTCGCCACTATCATGGAAAGGGTGCGCTCCTCCGGTGCGCAAGTCGCCAGAGTCAACGATCACACGCTCAAGGTCATTGGGAGCCCTGAAATCAAACCTCAGGACATAACCACCTCACCCTATCCTGGATTTCCCACGGACATGCAGGCGCAGTTTATGGTCCTGATGACCCAGGCCTCTGGTACATCCATCATCACCGAAACCATTTTCGACCGGCGCTTCTCTCATGTGAACGAGCTGCTTCGCCTCGGAGCGAATATCGAAGTCCACGGGGATAAAGCCATCGTTAAGGGAAAAACGCCGCTTTCCGGAGCAGAAGTCATCGCTACAGACTTGAGAGCCTCAGCTTCCCTCATCCTGGCCGGCCTCATTGCCGGCGGTGAGACGGTCATCAACGACGTCGAGCATCTCGACCGCGGCTACGAAAAAATCGAAGAAAAGCTGAAGCTCCTCGGCGCCTCAATCGAGAGAATAAAAAGTTAGCTCCTTCAACCGGAGATTTTGAAAAAGGAGGAAAAACATGGAAATCACCTGGCTGGGCCATTCGGCCATCAAGATCAAAGGCTCACGCATTGTCTTTATCGACCCCTTTCTCACCGGAAACCCTGCCGCCTCTACCACTCTTGATAAAATCCGGGAAGCGGATGTGGTCGTCGTCACGCATTACCATGGCGACCACCTCGGGGATGCCTTCGCCCTGGCCAAAAAGACGGGCGCCACTCTGGTGGGCATCCATGAAGTCGCTGTCGACGCTCAGGCCCAAGGGATTTCGGCCGAGGGCATGAATATCGGAGGAACGGTTGAGGTCAAGGGAGTCAAAGTGCATATGGTCCAGGCTCTTCATTCGGCCGAGAAGGGCAATGCGGCTGGAGTAGTCGTGGAGATGGACGGCAAGCGTCTTTACCATGCCGGCGACACCGGCCTCACTTACGACATGAAGCTCATCGGCGAGTTCTTCAGGCCCGACTTGAGCTTTATCCCCATCGGAGACCGGTACTCGATGGGCATTCCTTCCGCTGTCAAGGCCGTCGAGTTTGTCCAGACCAAGCGCGTGATCCCTATCCACTACGACACGTTTCCCATCATCAAATCTGACCCTCAAGAATTTAAGCGGCGCGTCGGGGAATTGGCGGAAGTTATCGTCCTCAAACCCGGCGGATCCTACACGCTCTAAGCTCTTCAGGCGCTCCCGGTCCATGGGTTATCTTATCGACGGCAATAATTTTCTCGGGCACGTCTTTCCTCATGAACTCCGGGATCGCCGGAGCCGCTATGTTCTCGTATACAGACTTCTATCTTTTCAAAAGGTGAAAAGGTCGCGCATTAAGCTGGTCTTTGACGGCCCCCCGGACCAAGTCCTGGCTGAGATTCATACCAGGGAAAAAAAGTTTTCTGTCCATTTTCCTGCGCCCGGCCAAAAAGCCGATGATGTCATCGAAGAACTTATCTCCCGACAGACGGATTTCCGCCAATTTTTCGTTGTGACCTCCGACCGGGAACTCAGGGACTTCGCCCAGACAAAAGGAGCCAAAACGCTGAGTGTCAAAGAGTTCGCCTCCCAGCTTAAAAAAGCCTTGCGCGAGCGCCGGGCCGCAGCCGAGATCGAGAAGAAGGCGGCAAAGCTATCTCCGTTCGAGATAGGCCTGTGGCTCGACACGTTTGGTTCAAAAAATGGCTGAGATCGCAATCATCGGAGCAGGCCGGCTGGGCACAGTTCTCGGCCGCGCCCTGGCAAAAAAAGGGCATGAAATCAAAGCTCTGACCTGCCATAGCAGGGCTTCCGCCGGCAAGAGCCGGCAAATTATCGGCCAGGGAAAAATCTACAGCGACAATGCCGCTGCCGCCGAAAGGGGACAAATAATTTTTTTGTGCCTTCCCGACGAAGAAATCAAAAAAGTTGCGGCGGAACTTGCCCGAGCCAAAATCGACTGGACCCCAAAAATCGTTTTTCATACCAGCGGCCTTCTTCCATCGGAAGCCCTCAAGCCGCTGAGAGACAAAGGAGCTTTGACCGCCTCTTTTCATCCCGCCCAATCCTTTGCCCGGAAGGATACTTCGCCGGCGCACTTCAAGGGAATTTATTTCGGCCTCGAAGGAGAGAGAAAAGCTTTGGCTCTGGCCGGGAAAATTGTGAGGCAGCTCGGCGGCTACCCGCTGATTCTTCGGCCTGAGGGAAAGCCTTATTATCATGCTGCCTGCGGCATGACATCAAATTTCCTGGTGATTCTTCTGGATGCTGCGGTGCGCCTCCTCAAACAGGCGGAGATCGAGGAAAAGATGGCGGTGAAATTGCTTTTCCCTCTTGTCGAAGGAACTTTACATAATGTCAAAAAAATTGACATCCCGAGTTCCCTGACAGGGCCTGTCATAAGAGGTGATTCTACCACGGTCAAAGCCCACCTTGACGCCCTCCGCCTATTCCCGAACTATGCGGAAGCCTACAGAAAGCTCGGCCTTCTGGCCCTCCAAACGGCGCGAAAAAGAGGACTCCCCCCGAAAAAGATCAAGGCATTGAAGAATCTGCTGGAAGGAAAATAATCTCTTCCTCGAGGTCTACCCCAAACTCTTTCTTCACCCTAAATTTCAATTCTTCGGCAAGAAGAAGGACATCTTTGGCCTTAGCGCGGCCGAGGTTGAGGATAAAATTCGCATGACCGGAATAGACTGCCGCTCCTCCCACCCTTAAGTCTTTGGCGCCTACCTTCTCCAGGGCGTAACCCGCGGCCATCTTTGTCCCATCGGCAAGCACAAGGTTCTTGAAGTAGCTCCCGGCATAAGCCATTTTACGAGAGGGATGCCTGGACCTTCGTTTCTCGAGGTTTTCATCGATTGCTGCCTTGATTTCTTGCTTATTTCCCTTCGCCAGCTTGAAAACGGCCTTCAAAAGAGCAAAGTGTTTCCTCTTGAGGGAAGAATGCCGGTAACGGAAGTCAAAATAGTCTTTTTTCACCCGGAATTCCGCACCCCGCTCATCCAAGAGGACGGCTTCTTCCAAAAAATCGCCGATGCACTTGCCGAAGGCTCCCGCATTTCCATAGACCGCGCCCCCGACTGTCCCGGGAATTCCGGCGGCGAACTCGATCCCCTCAAAGCCCTCCTCCAGAGCCAATTCCACCAGGTCAGAAAGGCGGGTGCCTGAAAAGACTTCAACTCTTCCTTCTTTTGATTTCCTGTTTATGCCGTTGACTTCATTTTTGAGGATGAGCCCCCGAAATCCCTCATCATCAAACAAGATATTCGTGCCCTCCCCGATAACATAGTAAGGCAGGGAGTGCTCGTGGACAAAGCGGAGGCACGATTCGAGCTCCTTCGAGGACCGGGCCGCGAAAAAATAGTCCGCTTTCCCGCCGATCTTGAAGCTCGAATGACGGCGCAGGCTGACGGAACGGCGCAAAGGGCTTTCCACAGCCTCAAAAAAGAGGCGCGCGACAGAAGATTTTTTCTTCTCCACGGAGGCTATTCTATCTGATATTACCGGGAAAAAAAAGCATCAACGGAGGGGTGCGGACGAAAAAGGCCATCCGGAGGTGGAGCAGTCGTTGTAAGGAGCCTTGCGACGAAACAATCTCATCATAATTTTGAGATTGCTTCGCTTACACTCGCAATGACAGACCTGAGTGAATTTGCCTCGCCGGGAGCAAATTCGCGTGCCTTCGAGCCAGCACCCCGAGTAGGACTAAAGGCTGACTTCCTATATTGGCATATATTTTGCTATAATTTTAGATGTGTTATATTGACATGGGCTCTTTGTTCAGGTTATCATACTACAAATTTTTTGTGCGAGGTTCGAAATGAGTAAGAAAGGAGTGATCCTGCTCACACTAACTCTTTTTGTTTTTAGCTCGTTACCAGCTCAGACCAATGAATGCGATGAGTCTTATATCAAAGCGATGACGGCTCAAAGCCCGGCCCAGCGCGCTCAGCTCCTCAAGGATTTTCTCGCTAAATGCGCGGGCAAAGGCAACCAATACGAGAATTTTGCCTATGCCAACCTCTCCCTTATCAATTATCCAGGAAAAACGCCAAAGGAGGCCATCGATTACGGAGAAAAAGCTCTCGCCATCGGAGGGCTTGATGAGCTGACAAAATGCCAAGTCCTTATCCAGGTCTCCGCCCTTTACGGCCAGGCCGGCCAAAACCTGGAAAAAGCCAAAACCTACGCTTCTCAGGTTGTGGAAGTTGCCAAGGCTGCCAAAACTAAGGAATCGGCAGAGCAGAGCAGCGCCCAGTGGAACCAGTTCATCGGGGCCGGCTACTTTACGCTCGGACAAGCCCAGGAAAAATCCAAGGACTATAAAGACGCCGTGGATTCGTATGTTAATTCCTATAACCTCCTGAAGAATGCCAAGATCATGGCCGGCATAAAAAAATTGGGCAAGATGTTGTATGACGCCAAAGACTATGCCGGCGCTGAAAAGGCTTTCAAAGCCTCTTACGCCGCCACCAAGGATTTTGACAGCACTCTTTTCTACGCTAAATCCCTCTACCGCAACAACAAAAACGGCGAGTCTCTGCAATATTTCAAGGAAGCTTATGCTAAACAAAAAAGCGGAGAGATTGCCTACAACATCGGCATCATCCTGGCCAAAGAGGCCAAGACCAACCCTGCTGTGTCGGCGGAGGCCATCCGCCATCTCCTCGAAGCCAGCTGCACCTATCCTTCCCAGTCACAGCAGGCCATGAGCCTGGCGGAAAACCTCTTCTTTCTCTCTAACAAAGACCTCAAGTACAACGAGACCGTAACCCAGATCCAGGAGAAAAACAAAAAAATCGAAGAGCTGACCAACGCCTACAATGCCAAATTCGGGAACAAGGAAGAAGAAGACCTCAGCGATGCCGAAAAGCAGCAGATGAAAACCCTGCTGGCCAATATCGACGCCGAGAAAAAAGCGCTCGAAAAGCTTCAGTCCGATCAAGGTCTGGCCATCGCCAAATTCAACAAGCTCCTCGAAGAGACGAAGCAGCGATTAGGCATAAAATAAATCTTTTGTTAAAATAAAAATTGTCGGGGGGAAGGACATGCCGCAACCCCTCTCTCGGGATCAAGCCGCTAAAAGAATCCTCAAGCTCAGAGAGGAAATCAAGTGCCACGAAAAAAAATACTACGTCGATAATGACCCCCAGGTCTCCGATTATGAGTTTGACCTGCTCGTCAAAGAGTTGAAGGACCTGGAAAAGCTCTATCCCGACCTGATCACGCCCGAATCACCCACTCAGAGAGTCGGCGAGAAACCTGTCGAAGGATTTCCCGCGGTCACCCACAAGCTCCCAATGCTCAGCCTGGACAACTGCTTCACGGTCGAGGAGCTCAGAGAGTTCGAGGAGAGAACAAAAAAGCTCCTTCCCGAGGAAAAGATCGAATACGTGGCCGAGCTCAAGATCGACGGACTGAGCATTTCGATCCTCTACCGGGGCGGAAAATATGCTCAAGCTGTGACGCGCGGAGACGGAGTCCGGGGTGACGACGTCACCTCAAACGTCAAGACGATACGCAGCCTGCCCCTTCTCGTCAACGACTCCCGGGAGATCGAGGTCCGGGGAGAGGTTTATCTCCCGTTCGAATCCTTCCAAAAAATCAACAAAGAACAGGAGAAGCAGGGCAAACCGCTTTTCGCTAACCCGAGGAATGCCGCTTCCGGCTCCATCCGCCTCCTCGACCCCAGGGAAGTGGCTTCCCGCAAGCTCGACGCCTTCCATTATTATATCTATGTGGACGGCAAGGAATTGCCCACCCAATGGGAAGGCTTGAAAAAGCTCAAGGATCTCGGGTTCAAGACAAACCCTCACTCCCGCCGCTGTTCCACTCTCGACGAGGTGATCGCCTTCTGGGAAGAGCGGCGCGAGAAAAGAGACAATCTCGATTATGACACGGACGGAATTGTCGTCAAGGTCAACTCGGCGGAGCAAAGGAGAGAGCTCGGGACGACGGCGAAATCCCCGCGTTGGGCAATCTCATTTAAATTCCCCGCCCGCCAGGCCACGACGCGGATAAAGGATATCCGAGTTCAGGTGGGAAGGACCGGGGCGTTGACACCCGTGGCTGTACTCGAGCCTGTCCGGCTTTCCGGCACCACCATCACCCGTTCCACCCTTCATAATGAGGATGAGATCAAGAGAAAAGATATCCGGGTCGGCGATTATGTCTTGATCGAGCGGAGCGGAGATGTCATCCCCAAAGTCGTCTCCGTGATGAAGGAAAGGCGGACAGGCAAAGAAAAGAAATTTATCTTCCCAACCCGCTGTCCAGTCTGCGGGTCTTCGGCCTTCAGGCCTGAAGGAGAGGCCATCTCCCGCTGCACTAACCCTTCCTGCCCGGCTAAATTAAGGGAATCCCTTCTCCATTTTGCTTCACGACGGGCGATGAATATCGAAGGCTTGGGCGACGCTCTCGTAGACCAGGTTTTGGAAAAGAAGTTAGTGCGCGCCATTCCCGACATTTATTCTTTGCGCTACGACGATTTGGTGGGGCTCGAAAGAATGGGGCCGAAGAGCTCCCAGAATTTGCTCGGCGAGATCGAAAATTCGAAGCAGCGTGACCTCGCGGCGCTCATCTTTGCCCTCGGGATACGGCATGTCGGAGAAAGATTGGCTCAGACCTTGGCTCGACATTTCAAGTCCTTTGATGCTTTAGCCAAAGCGTCTTCTGAAGAGCTCACTCAGGTCGAGGACGTGGGCCCGACAGTGGCCGAAAGCATCGCCTTCTTCTTCCGTCAGCCGGAAAACCTCGAGCTTCTCCAAAAGCTCAAGCAGGCCGGCCTCAACTTCCGGGCTCGCGAAGAGCGGCGCGGGGAAAGACCGTTGGAGGGAAAGATTTTTGTGCTCACAGGGGTCCTCTCGAGCTTCCCTCGCGAAGAAGCCGCCAAGATAATCGAGAGCTTGGGCGGAAAGGTGGCTTCCTCTGTCTCCAGCAAAACAGATTATTTGGTCGTCGGTGAATCGCCGGGTTCTAAGCTTGATAAAGCGCGTGAGTTAGGAATCTCTACTTTGAGCGAAGAGCAGTTCTTAAAACTCGTCGGAAAGGGCTAACCCGTCTTACTTCTTTTTGGGGCCAAAAATATTCATCGAGAACAAGCCTTTAAGCCCCCTCTTTTTTTCTCCTTTTCCCAGAGCCTCGAGCTCTCGGCGGGCTATGTCGTGATCAGAATCGATCTCCAAGGCTTTCTGGAAATGCTTGGCGGCTCTTGCCAACAGCCCTTCCTGCTTATACAGCACACCTAAGCCGACGTAGCCTTCAGGATTCCACGGTTCTAACTCAGTGGCTTTGAGGAAGTGCTCTTCGGCCTTTTTGTGGAAAGAGGGAATCTTAGCTTCGGTCATAGCCAGGAGCAAATAATAGTCCCCTTTGTTCTTATTCAGTCTCACGGCTTCTTCGAGAAGGATGACCGCGTCCTCATACCTGCCCATATTGTAAAGGGTCTTGGCCTGGCGGAATTTGATGTCCGCCTTCTTTGTCAGGTCCTTTCCTGCCTCCTCACGGCCGGAGGCCCCTTTAACATCATAATCCTTCCTTTGTTCTTTGCTGGTCAGGGTTCGGTACGCTTTGGTGATCTTGTCAAAAACATCCTCGATCTGTACCTTAAACTCTGAGGGAACGGAGCGGTCAAAACGGTCGGGGTGAAATTTCCGGGCTAATTGAAAGTAAGCCTTTTTGATTTCGTCTTCAGAGGCGCTCCTGGCGACGCCTAAAATCTGGTAATAATTCAGGGAAGAGATCTGCTCCTTGAAATTCAAGACTTCTTCTAACTGCTCCTGGACATCGGGGCGGACGGGCCCTCCTTCTTTTGCTTCCTCTTCTCGGATGGCGTCTTTGTCCCTGAAATCGACGAGATTCAAACAATAAAAAAGGTACAAGCTCTTCCAGAAAAATTCGGAGTTATATTTGTGGGAACGCCAGATGGCTTCGCTCGTGCCTTCCCCTTTGATTTTATCCAGAATCTCCTTCTCTTCTTCAGTCAGAAGATGATAGAGGACTCTGGGTTTGGGAAAAGGGACTTTCTTCTCCATGAATCTCTGCAGGGCCGGCTGGAATTTCATCCGCCTGATCCCATCCTCAATGAGATAAGGAACGTTGATGCGCGACGTGAAGTCCTGTTCACCGAGCGAAGATCGTTCTTGGAAGATGATTTCGCCATCAAAATGCGGAAAGAGGCTGAGCGTGATTTCTCTTATCTGATACGTCAGGCCATCCTCGATATTCCTCTGGGAGGTCAAGCCTTTTTGGGTGAGGGTCTTGCCGATGGTCTTGTTAAACTCGATATATCGCTCTATTTCGGAATGAGCTTCATCAGAAATCTTGCCCAGCTTGTATAATATCTCCCCCAGTCTTTCCTCCGGAATATTGGTTTTGGCGTGGACCAGGTCGCCGTCCTGGAAGAAAAGATGCTTCTGGACAGAACCCCGCTTGAAGATCAGCTGGCCGGTCTGCTTATTGGAATAAATCTTGCGCAAGTGGAAGCCGATATGGTTCATGCTTGGTCCTTCTTAATATTTATAGCCTAAGGCGAATAAATTTTCAAAGTCTTTTCCAAATTGAAAACCCGGCCGAATTGTGATAGCTTTTTATCATGAAAGCCGTTTTGGCGCAAATTTCACCTCGCCTGGGGGAGCTCGAACAAAACCTAAGTCTTCACCTCCATTTTATCGAAAAAGCCAAAAAGAGAAAAGCCGACCTTATCGTTTTCCCCGAGCTGAGCCTCACCGGCTATACCTTGATGGACATGGTCCAGGAAGTGGGTCTCATCCCAGCCGGAGATGCAATCTTCAAGCCGCTTAAAGCTTTGAGCCGCCAGATAGATATCGTCCTCGGGTTTGTCGAAGAAAAAGAAAAAGGGGTTTTCTACAACTCATCGGCTTATCTTGCCGGAGGGGAGATACTTCATATTCATCGTAAAGTCTTCCTCCCCACCTACGGTATGTTCGAGGAAGGAAAATTCTTTGCTCAGGGCAAAAATTTCAACACCTTTTTGACGCGATTTGGAAGAGCCGGCCTGATGATTTGCCGGGATTTTTTGAGCTACGGGGCAAGCTACCTTCTTTTCGCCGGCGGAGCCGACTTTATCATCGTCATCAGCGCAGCTCCGGGAAGAGGAATGTCGGAAGGGCAGGAGTTCGCCACCAGCCGGATGTGGGAACTGATGGGAGAGTGCGCCTCGTTTTTCTCCACTTGCTTTGTTCTTTACTCGAACCGGGTCGGGTTCGAGGACGGCAAAGCCTTTGCCGGCGGGTCATTTGTCTTTAATCCTATGGGCAAGCTTCTTGTTAAGGCCTCGCCTGTTGATGAAGAGCTGGTTTTTGTTGACCTCGACCTTGAGGAGATTAGAGCTTCCCGCAAGAAGTGGCCTTACAAACGGGATGACAGGCCTGAAATCATTCTCCAGGCCCTCGAAAGGATCGTCCGCGGGTATGAAGATTAACGCTTCCTTTGTCGAAAAAGTCCTCTGTGCCTTTATTCGGGAGGAACTCGCTAAGTTTGATTACAAGAAGGGAATCGTGGGTCTTTCCGGGGGTCTCGATTCTTCGGTCTGCGCTTTCTTGGCGGCCGAAGCCCTGGGCCCAACAAACGTCATCGCGCTGATCCTCCCATACAAAGACACTTTTGGCGAGGACGTCAAGGATGCTCAAAGCTTTGCCCGGCGCCTCGGCATCCGGTCTCAAGTCATCGATATCTCACCGATGGTAGACGCCTATTTCTCCCGCTATCCAACCCAAGACAGGGTGAGGATAGGGAACAAGATGGCGCGAGAGAGGATGTCCATCCTGTATGATATTTCGGCAAAGGAGAAAGCTCTCATTTTAGGAACGAGCAATAAAACAGAGCTTCTCATCGGCTACGGGACAATTCACGGGGACACGGCCTGCGCCATCAATCCCCTCGGCGATCTGTATAAAACACAGATCAGAGAGCTGGCCGCGCACCTTGGCGTCCCGCCAAAAATCCTCAAGAAAAAGCCGACTGCAGGGCTCTGGCCCGGCCAGACAGACGAGGGGGAGATCGGCCTGACTTACGCCGAGGTCGATCAAATTCTCTTCCAGCTCGTCGACGAAAGGAAATCCAAAAAAGGCGTCATCGCTTCCGGTTTCACGAAGGAATCCGTAGAAAAAATCATGACCTTGATCAAAAACTCGGAATTCAAAAGAAAAATGCCTCCGATCGCCAAAATCTCCTCCCGCACAGTGGGCCACGATTTCCTCTATCCCTACGACCGGAACAGATAGCTATGGGGGAAAAGGGCTCCGGCGAAAGAAAAAAGGGAAACCTCTTTGTCGTCGCCACTCCGATAGGAAACCTCGAGGACTTGACCTTTCGGGCATTGAGGGTCCTCAATGAAGTCCTGGCAATCGCCTGCGAAGATACGCGTCAGACGCTCAAGCTCCTTTCGCGATATAACATCCACAAAAAGCTGATCAGCTATTATCAGCCCAAAGAGGGGCAGAAAATCCCCCAGATCCTAAGCCTCCTTGAAGAGGGAAAGGATGTAGCCCTGGTCTCGGACTCGGGAACTCCAGGAATTTCAGACCCGGGCTTCAGGCTTATCCGGGAAGCCATAAAATCAGGTATAAACATCATTCCCATTCCCGGTCCCTCGGCCCTGATTGCGGCACTCTCTGCATCCGGAGTTCCCACGCACCGATTCCTCTTTCTCGGGTTCCCCCCTCCCAAAAAAGAGAAGACAAAGAAATGGCTGCTTTCTCTAAAAAAGGAAGAGGCAACTCTCATTTTCTACCTTCCACCGCGGAGAATAGCTGACTTTCTCGAGCTCGTGGAGGAGATTCTCGGGAATAGGGAGGCGGTCATAGCAAGAGAGCTCACCAAAATCCACGAGGAATTTATCAGGGGAGAGGTGCGGCAGTTAAGGGATAGAGCGGGAAAAATTAGCCTAAAAGGAGAGGCTACGGTCCTCGTCCAGGGTAGCTCCAAAAAAAGAATGCCCTTATGAGCGGTTGAAAAGCGCATTCCATCGCGACAAAAAACGGGAAAAAGCTCAATATTTACAGATAATTAAACTTTTTTATTTAGATATATTTGACAATAAAGCACTAAAATATTATATTATATATAAGCTTGATTTCAATCAAGGAGGTTAAAAATGGCTATCATCAGATGGGATCCTTTCAGGGATTTGGTGACCTTGAGGGAAAAGATGAACCGGCTGTTTGAGGATGCCGTGACTAGCCGCGGT
>CAZKEW010000026.1:0-5067 GCA_964551885.1 uncultured Eubacteriales bacterium | reverse complement strand
GAAAGGGCTTATGGCTCTTTCTACAGGTCTTTCACCCTCCCGAACTATATCGACCAGGAGAAAATCCATGCCGAGCACGAAAACGGCGTTTTAAAGATCACCATGCCCAAAAGGCCAGAGCTCAAGCCGCGGAAAGTCAAGATCCTCAAGCCGGCTTCTGAAGAAAAGGCCAAAAAGTAAGGTTTTTTGCTGGTCCGCTAAAATGAGCGCCGGCGGCCGAAAGACCCCGGCGCTTTTTTTATTCTGAAAAAAGGCCTTAAGCCTGGGCCACCGTCACAGCCCTGACCTCCTTAACTCCCGCTTTCTTCAACACCGAGCTGCACTCACGGAGGGTTGATCCTGTGGTATAGACATCATCTACCAGAAGGACAATTTTGCTTTGCAGCTCCTCTGGTTTCCTCACTCTAAAGGCCCCGCGCACATTTCTCGCCCTTTCATCCGCTTCTAAGGACGTTTGGGGAGGGATATTCTTAACCTTCACGAGCCGCTTTTCGATGAGCTTGATATTTTTTATCTTGGATAGCCGCCGGGCCAGGACCCGAGCCTGGTTAAAACCCCGCTTTTTCTCCTTGGCGGGATGAAGAGGCACAGGGATGATGGCTTCTACGCCCGGCCAGAGGTCTTCCTCCACTCCGAGGGTCCGGCCAACAAAATCGCCCAAATATTGCCCTAAAATCTCAAACCCGCGGTATTTATAAAGGAGGATGACATCCTTGATGATCCCCTCATACCGGGCGCAGGACCTATGTTTGACAAAAGGCGGCGTTCTCTCTAAACAATCCCGGCAGAGATGCGGCTCGCCCGCCCCCTCAAAAAACCGCCCACAGCACAGACAATAGGAGTAAGCCCAAGGTTTGATTTTTTCCTGACATTCGCGGCAGATCACCTTTTCGTGAGGTCTCTCGAGGAATGCCCGGCAGATTTCACAAAAGGAAGGATAAAGGAGGACTTCAACGAATTTCTCCGCGGAGGAGACCAGCCTGCGAAAGGGAACCTTCAAACCGTCTCTTCTTCTTTTTTCTGCTGGCAGTCGATGCAGTAAGGTGTCCAAGGGAGGGCAGCTAAGCGCTTTTTCCCGATCGGCTTATGGCACATCTGGCAGATGCTGAATTCCGGCGTTTCCAGCCTCTCAAGGGCTTCATCGATCAGGAAAAGCTGTGACCGCTCGGCATCGGACAAACTGAGAAGAAATTCCTTGGTATAGGAGCTCTCAGCCTTATCGACCAAGTCCTGGGCGATGTCCGTCTCGATTTCCTTGCTTTCGTTGTAGAATTGGCTTATTTTCCTGACAATTTTTTCTTTCTTCTCCAAAAGGCTTTTCCGGTAAGCTTGCTTCTCTTTTTTGTTCAACCTATCCCCTTTTTTACTTGGCATAGTGTTTTCCTTTCATTATGGTCAAACCCCGGTAAATTTGTTCCAGCAGGGCAACACGGCATAACTCATGAGAAAAGGTCAATCGCGAAAGGGCGAGGAGAAAGTCAGCTCTTTTTATGATTCTCTCCGCAAGGCCGGCGAATCCTCCGACGACAAAAGTTGTCCCTCGGGAAGTCAAAGACCGTTTCTCCAAAAATCTCGCAAAATCCTTTGAACTCATCTCCTGTCCTTCGTCAAAGAGGCAAATAATATAATCATCCTCGAGGTGTTTTTCAAGGTTTTTTGCTTCAATTTCCTTGATTCTCTCGGCATATCGGTCTTCCAAACCCTTGGCTTCTTTCGTTTCTACCAGAACGCAAGGCTCGAGCTGGCGGATCCTTGCCAGATAGAACTCCTGCAAGGCCCGCCACTCTTTGTTTTTTGTCTTCCCAGGCCAAATAACTTTAAGGCGCATCCTCGGACCTGCGCTGTTTTTTCCAGCCGGGCCACTCGTTTTTCGCCCGTCTGTTCAAAAATTGTCCATAAAAAATAATGATTTGTGAGGGAAATGTCAATATATATTTTGAAGGCTTTTATCGGCTGGCGTAAGCCACCTTCGGAGCGTCTCCCCATAATTTCTCGAGAGAATAGTACTCGCGCGCTCTCTTCGAGAAAACATGGACAAGGAAGCTTCCGTAATCCATCAGGATCCATTCGGCATGCTCTTTCCCCTCAACCCCGATGGGCGCAATCTTCCCTTTTTTTAGCTCCTGCTCGATGCTCTCGAAAATGGCCACGTTCTGTCGAGAAGAATTCCCGGTCATGATGACAAAGAAATCGGTAAAAGTGGAAATTTCCCTGAGGTCGAGGACGAGGATATCTTCCGCTTTCTTAGCCTGGCTGGCTTTGACGGAAAGTTTGACTTCAGAAGGGAGGCTTCTCTTGGTGAACTTTTTTGTTTTTTCTTTTGCCATCTTACCCCTGATAAAGTTTCCTCTTTTTGATATAGACCTCCACGGCTTCGGGAACGAGGCCTTTGACGGATTGGCCCTGGCGAATCCTTCGGCGAATCTCTGTCGAGGAGATATCCAAGGCCCTGATGGAAAGAAGGAAGATTCGAAACTTGAGAAACAGATCTTCTTCGACCGACTCGGATTCCCGAAGGTCAAATATTTTTTCGGCGTAGTTTTCGGGAAGCACATTCCTGGCTTCAGCCAGAAGGTAGGCGGGCCGGCTGGTGACAACGAAATGGCACTGCTCGAGCACCTCCCGGTATGACCTCCAGGTCTCAATCTCCAGGAAGGCATCGATGCCGAGGATGAAAAAAACCCAGGCATTCCTGTAAATATCTTTGACCTTATTCAAGGTGATGATGGAATAGGATTTCTCTTGGGCCTTTAGTTCAATCGGAGAGGCTATAAAATGCGGATTCTCCTGAACAGCTATTTTGACCAGGGCAAACCGGTCTTCAGGGGAAGCCATGTCAGTCGTTTGTTTGTGCGGGGGGATGTAAGAAGGGATGAACAGGATTTTGCTAAGAGCGAATTTCTGCCGGACCTCCCGAGCTGCCCGCAAATGTCCTTCATGCACGGGGTTAAAAGTCCCTCCCAAAAGGCCTATCCTTTCTTTTTCCATTCGCCTACTCTCTGTTTTCCTCCACAGAAGCCAGCGTCTTAGCCATGGCTGAAACCAATTCTCTCAGTCCCTTTCCCTTCAAAGCGGAGATGGCGATAAAAGGGAGCTTTTTTCGGGAGGCCAGTTTTTTCACGGCTTCGAGCCTTTCTTTTTCCTCTCCCAATAGATCGATTTTGTTGGCCGCCACAATTTGGGGCCTTTTGAGGAGTTCCGGGTTATAGGCTTCAAGCTCCTTCATAACAATCCCGTAATCTTTGACCGGGTCGCGTCCCGAATAAGGCGAGACATCAATAATATGGACCAAAATTTTTGTCCTCTCGATGTGCTTGAGGAATTTTATTCCCAGCCCGTGTCCTTGGTGTGCTCCCTCGATGAGCCCCGGGATATCCGCCACCACAAAACTTTTTTCCTTGCCTACATCCACGACGCCAAGGTGGGGGATGAGAGTTGTGAAAGGATAATCAGCAATGACCGGCCTGGCCGAGGAAATCTTCGAGATCAGCGTGGATTTTCCCACATTGGCAAGCCCGACCAGACCGACATCAGCGATCAGCTTCAGCTCAAGGATGAGCTCTTTTTCCTCGCCGGGCTCCCCATTTTGCCATTCTCTCGGAGTCCTGTGAGTGGGCGTAGCAAAAGACGCATTTCCCCTTCCCCCTTTTCCGCCTTTGGCCGCCAGGTATTTTTGGCCCGGCCGCAGAAAATCAAACAGGACTTCTCCTTTTTCGGCCGATTTTACTACTGTTCCTATAGGAACACTCAAGATAAGGTCTTCGCCTTTCTTCCCGGAGCGGTTGCCGCCCTCACCGTGGGCGCCCTTGTGGGCTTTATTGATGGGATGAAACCGGAAATAAGAAAGGGAGCTTAACCCTTCCTCAGCCACCAAGAAAACGCTGCCCCCGTCTCCGCCGCGGCCTCCGTCAGGCCCGCCTTTGGGCACACTCCACTCCCGGCGAAAACTGACGCATCCATTCCCTCCCTTGCCAGCAAGGAGAATGACTTTGACCTGGTCAACGAACATACTGGTTTAGCCAGAGCCTCGCATAAAGGGAATAATCTTGACCTTTTCTTTGGCGAGAGAGAGAAAATTCTTTTTAGCTAACACCTCTAAGCCGGAACGACAGAGACGAATTTGCCCCTGCTCCCTTTATCTTCAAAGCGAACGATGCCATCTCTTCTGGCAAAGAGCGTGTCATCCTTGCCTCGACTCACATTGAAACCCGGCTTAAACGGTGTTCCTCTCTGACGGACAAGGATAGATCCGGAATGGACCAACTGGCCACCAAAACGCTTCACCCCCAGCCGCTTGGATTGGCTGTCTCTTCCATTTCGAGCACTCCCACCTGACTTTTTGTGTGCCATCTTCGTTCTCCTTTATTTGGCCGGCTTCTTCGGCGATACCTTGGCCGCAGCCTTTTTCTTGGCCCTGGCGGCCTTTTTTTCCTTGGCCTTCTTCGATTTCGCTTTTTCGGCTTTTTCCCTGGCTTTTACTTCCCGCTTTCCCGGCTTCTTTGCTGCCGGGATTTCCGCCTTCTCTTTGACTTCCATAGGTATAGCTACTTTTTCAACCTTTTTTTCAGGCTCAACCACTTCTTCTTCAACATAGGTATCGACGTCGGGGACAATTCTTTCTATCCTGACCCTGGTTAGCTCCTGGCGGTGGCCTCGTGTCCTTCTGTACTGTTTCCTTCTTTTCTTCTTGAAAACGAGAACCTTCTTATCTTTAAAGTCTTCGATAACCTTGGCCCTCACCGAAGCCTTCTCGATAAAAGGCGTCCCGATCATAGTCTCATTATCATCAGCAATCAGGAGGACCTGATTGAAAAAGACCTTCTGGCTTGCTCCGGCAGGAACCTTTTCCACACTGAGAATATCTCCTTCCTGGACTCTATACTGCTTTCCACCAGTCTTGATTATCGCGAACATGCTTTTTCCTTTATAGAAAATGGAGAAATTAAACGATAAATTTAACATAGCGCCTCTTTTATGTCAAATTTCAGGCTGTCTTTTGTCGGCCTTCTGCCGGCCTTGCTTGACAAGAAAAGCTCTTTCTTCTACTTTTATGGTGCTCGCCTAAGA